>SKTJ01000096.1 GCA_007122565.1 Syntrophomonadaceae bacterium
ATTCTCGATATTCCCTCCGGCATGGAAGGAATGGTGGAATCGGTAAATGGTGTACTGGGAACCGCCTGGAAGACTGATGATGTGATCAGGCTGGGTATGGATACACTGAAATTGGAATGGGAGTTCAATAAGAACGCCGGCTTCTCCAAAGAAGATGACCGGCCGCCTGAATTCATGCGCTATGAAAAACTGCCGCCTCACAACCAGGTATTTGATATTCCCGATGAGAACCTGGACAAGATCTGGGCTGAATTTCAGTAAGGACGACTACCCAACCCAAGACAACAGCAAAGCCGGACCGGGTGTTTATTGCTTCCGGTCCGGCTTTGTTTTATCCAAGTAGGTGGGACTTTTTACTTTCCCATATTATTGTTTTTTTCAGCAGGGGAAAAACGTTGGTAATCTTCCTGTGTATCGATATCCTGCAAGACCTCCGCTGTTCCCAATTCAAGCAGGGCCACCTTTTCTTCCGCAACGCGGGAGAAAAGTTCCCGGCCTCCCGTGTCTCCCTCTAACTCCATGACCAGAGGCCAGATACGGCGATCCAGCAAAACGGGATTACCGCGCTCACCCTGATAAAGGGGAGCCGTAATCAGGCTCCAGCGTTGGTGATAACTTTTAATTAGTGCATCGTATACCGCCGGAGTAACAAAAGGCTGATCGCCCAGGGCAAAAATTACTCCCTGAGCAGCATGATTAACGGCGGCAAGCCCCGCCTGCAGTGAAGAAGCCATCCCCTCCCGGTGGCGGGGATTTGTTACCACGCGTACGTTCTTATCCTGAAAAAGCTTGGATACTGCTTTTTTGCTCCGTGGCCGTGTGACCAGGATAACCTCCTTAGCCCCCGATTGCAGAGCACTGTCCACGGCATGTTCGAGGATGGTTTTCTCCCCAAGGGGAAGGAATAATTTTTCCCGTCCCATGCGCTTCCCACTCCCTGCTGCCAGGACAACGCAGGATACAGCCGGCTCACAGGTACCTAAAGTTGCCGGGACAGAGTCCCCCGGATCTTTCCTGGTGCATCCCGGCTGCAAAACAATTTTAACCGGCGAAACCTCCCGGGTGGCGCTGAAAATAATACGTTCAACGCCTCCTACCTCTTCCTGTACTGCCATCGCCACAGCACGCATATCCAAATCATCAGACATTAGGTCAACTTTGTTTATTACCGGAACCACGCGGGCTGATGGTGCCGATTTTACGCCCCTCCTGATCATGAAGTCCAGACAACGAATGAAACAATCAATATCTAAATATTCGCTAATTTCAGCACCACTCTGCAGTGAAAAAAGCTCCGGCCTGTGGACTAGCTTTTCATCCACCCTTGCTCCCAGCGCATCCAGGCCGATGACAGGCAGGATCAGGCCGGCAGTAGGGGGAATGACGGGTTCGTAAGAAGCATACCCCTTTATGGGCTTTTGTGCTGATCCGTCCGCCTCTACCAGGATGTGAGAAACGAATTTTTGTTTGAAAAGCTCCACCAGCAGATCCGGGGCCATACCGGCCAGCTTGCCCTGTGGCAGCAGAGCGCTTCCCAGGCAGACAATGGGGTGATAAGCAAGAAGCTGTTCCAGTTGCTGCCATGCTTCGGAAGGCTGAGGATTTGTTACGACCGGAATATCCTGCGGCGGAAATATCTTTGTCGTAGTTGTGAGGATCACTTTCTTTCCGGCCTGCGCAAGTTCCCGGGCCAAACTGTTAAGCAGGGTTGTCTTTCCCCCCCCACCGTAAACTGCAATCATTTCCCGTTTCTTAATCCCCAGCACCCCGGCCAGGGTTAGGGGATGCCATTTCTTCTCCACTAACAACACCACGTCTCTATAAGAATAATCTTTTATAAATGATCATAGTGAACACTTCGCCTTTTAAGATGATTATCCCTTTCACGTGTGGCACTCATTGATGCTGCAATTTGTGGGTTGTATTCCTCTATTTTGTAAAATGCTCGTGAAATATTTCCTGCAATGCTGCCTGGGCTGCGTTACTAAAGGACTGATAGCGCTTTATCAGCTCCCCGGCCTGCTCAGTCAGCTCAGACCCGCCACCCCGCTCCCCTCCCGCCTTCTTGAGCAGCAGGGGACAGCCCAGCTCTTTTTCCAGAGTGCGGATCAACCTCCAGGCCTGACTGTAGGACATGTTAATATCCGCTGCAGCCTGGCGCAGTGAACCGGTGCGCTCAACCCGTAGCAAAATATCGCAGGGCCCGTCACCAAACACTTTTTGACCGTCCCGCTCCAGCCACATTTTGCAATTAAAATTAAGTCTCTCCATTAAACTATTCCACCCCATTACCGATCGTTAACAGTCGAAAGTCAAAACCGAAGTCAAAGCAAGACCGACAGTTACTTTTTTCCAGCAACCAGAATTCGTTTTTTTTGTCTTCCTTACCTCTTATTTCTTGCTTCCTGCCTCTTGTTATTGCTTCCTGCTTTTTCCGTATTTGTGGGCAATGATTTCTGCCAGAATGCTTATCCCGATTTCTTCAACCGTTTTTGCCCCGATATCCATGCCGATGGGGGCATAAACCTGCTCAATTTTATTTTCTGCAATTCCCTGCTCC
>SKTJ01000042.1 GCA_007122565.1 Syntrophomonadaceae bacterium
AAAAAGGGCAAAATTTATAACTCCTGTAATGATGCCATCTGCATTAGTCAACTTTGGTCACCTCTGGATCGGAGTTTATCCATTAAGTATTATCTAAACGACTGCTTAGCCGATGAGAATGCGCTCCTCCGGATACTTTACCCCCCCCGGATTGAACCTTTTAGCCAGGGCAAAAAGCAAAGTAAGGGGACCAATGCGGCCCACAAACATGGTAATAATTATTAATAACTTCCCGGGATTACCCAAATCAGGCGTTATCCCCGTGCTGAGCCCAACCGTGCCGAATGCGGAAACAACCTCAAAAACAAGCGAGAGGAAGGGTTTATGCTCAACAATGGAAATGGTAAATATCATTATAAAAATGATAGAGAAGGAGACAAACAAAACGGAAAGGGCCTTCAGAATAAGGGGGTTGGGAACATGCCTTTCATAAAGAACAACTTCATCGCTTCCTTTAACTAATGTTTTAACTGTAGCCAACAACAGCATAAAGGTGGTCGTCTTTACCCCTCCTCCGGTGGATGCCGATGATGCCCCGATAAACATTAATAATAAAAGAAACAACAGGATGGGGGTAGTTAACGCATCTGTGGGAATGACGTTAAACCCTGCGGTGCGAGACGTGGCTGCAGTGAAAAAAGCGGCAAATATCTTATTGCCAAAGCCTAACCCACCCAGAGTCCCCGGGTTGGCGTATTCCACAATAAAGATCACCAACGTACCCAAAACCAGTAAAGCTGCTGAAAACATGAGAACCAATCTGGTATGCAGGGAAACCCGGGTTTGATTTTTGTGCCGCTGCAACAAATCAAGAATAACGGGATAGCCAAGCCCGCCTATTATAAATAACAGTAAAATAGTGCCGCTTACCAAATAGTCTCCTGTAAAGCCGGTCAAACTCTGAAAGTCCCCGAAAAGGTCGAACCCGGCATTACCGAAAGCCGAAACGGCATGGAAAAAAGAAAAAAGCATCCCTTTTTCCCAGCCAAACAGGGGAATAAAGCGCAGGCTTAATAAGGTGCTGCCGACCAGGATAACGATCACCGACATTTTCACAATTGCAAGGATAAGTAAAACCACGCCCTGAATTGAATCCGTATTCAGAGCTTCCTTGATGACCAGCCTTTCTTTGAGCGTAATACGCCTGCCCAGCAGAACAAAAATTAAGGTAGCCATGGTCATAAACCCCAGGGCCCCTGCCAGGATCAGGAATATGATAATCAATTGCCCGGCTAACGTAAAATCAGTACCCGTATCCACCACCACCAACCCAGTCACACAGACAGCAGAAGTAGCGGTAAACAGGGCATCAACGAGCGGGATGTTACCCTCAACCGTAGCAAACGGCAGTGATAATAATAAAGTGCCCCCTCCAATCATAGCGGCAAAACCGCCGGCCAGATAACGGGCAGGAGCGAGAGTCTTCTTTCCCATGAGAACTCCTTATTGTGCTTAACAGTTTTGAGAGAAATGTATTAAATCTTTGTTACTACCCAATACGACCAGCATATCTCCTTTGTGCAAAACATCATCCGCCTGGGGTATAACATTGAGTTTCTCCCCTTGCCGGATAGCCAGGACATTTACCCCGTAACGATTTCTCAGGTCAGCTTCTTTGATTGTTTTCCCATGGAACCTGTCTTGAATAATTATTTCCGCTACCTGATATTCCGCAGTTATTTCCAGGTATTCAACCAGATTCATAGACATGAGGCTATGTGCAAGCTTTATTCCGCTGTCCCGCTCCGGATAAACCACCTTATTAACTCCTATTTTTTCCAGTGCCTTTTTGTGTAATGCAGAACTGGCTTTGGCTATAACTTGTTCCACACCCATCTCCTTGATGATCAGAGCTGAAAGAATGCTGTCCTGTATATATTTTCCCGTAGCCAGAACCACAGCGTCAAAATTAGGCAAACCCAAAGTCTTAAGACTTTCTTCATCCGTTGCATCAACCTGAACGGCATGGGTTACTATTTTAGCAATAGCCTCTACTCGTTTCATATCCGAATCTATGGCCAGCACATCACACCCCAGTTCCGTCAGAGTTTTTGCCACACTTTGACCAAAGCGTCCCAATCCGATTACAGCTACCTGTAACACCTTTTTCTTGTTGGCCATTCTATCGTCATCTCCTTCAGAGGAACAATATAATAATGCCCATTCTCGTTTAGTTATTTTTATGGTTTGAGATGCGTTCTTTGATTGTCTGCCTAACTTTGAAGTCGAAAGCTTCATACTTGTTACGAAGGTCATCGAAATCACTCTTTACCAATCTGTATGTTTCGCAATGTGTGATAGCCTGCACCGAAACATTGCGTATCCCGCCCTCCAGCAGTGCCGACTCTCCAAACGGTGAGCCTGCACCAAAGCACGTTAGTTTCTACGATAAAATAATACCAACACAGTAAATATCTCCAGCCTGCCCAGTAACATGAAGAAACTTAAAAAGTATTTACCGAAAACAGGGATCTCTGCATAATTTTGTACAGGCCCCACCACACCAAAGCCCGGTCCAATTACTCCAATACATGCCAATACTGCAGAAAGGGCGCTTTC
>SKTJ01000007.1 GCA_007122565.1 Syntrophomonadaceae bacterium
ACCCCCCTCGTACCATAGTCTCCATCTTTTTCCCCTAGCTCCCGAATTCTTCTTTCCCCATTCTCCTCTGCCTTTCTACTGACTACTGACTCCTGATTCCTGACCACTTCTTTTTCCCCCGACTCCTGACTCCTTGTACAATATAGTTGACGTACTAAACAAGCGATCTTTGACAATTACATAGGAATTCTGGGGTAACCTGGATAATTATTCTCGTAGGCAGGGGGCTTCGACTAGACTCCTTGGGAAGCTCAGCTATCTTGAAATTCAGAGTGAAGCCCCTCCTATACGAGATAGTCTCGTATGAGCACGTTTTGGATACAGCTTGCTGTATACCACGAGTTACGCGCAAGGTTGAGACTCGTATAGGCTGCGGGAACCCTGCCTAATACCAAAGGAAGTAGGGATACCAATGTTTTACGGTGGCATTGATGTTGCCAAACACCAGCATGAGGTTTGTATTTTAGACCATGAGGGTCAAGCTGTGCTGCGATTGCACGTAAAAAACAATCAAAAGGGCCTGGAAAAGCTGAACAAGGCAATGCATACGCTAGATATCAAGACAGATGATATCTGCTTCTGTCTGGAAGCCACCGGCCATTACTGGTTGCCTTTATTCTCCCAGTTAGAGCAACGGGGATACCAGCTACATGTGATTAACCCCATCCAGTCTGATGCTTTGCGTAATCTATATGTGCGCAAGACCAAAACAGATACCAAAGATGCTTTACTGCTAGCCGATATGATGCGACTGGGTTACACGAAAGAAACCAAGCTGGCCACTGAAACCACACTGAGGCTGCAAACTCTTTCCCGTTCTCGTTTTGTTTTCGTACGCCAGGTTAGTAGCCTTAAAAATCAGGTGCTCTGCATTCTTGACCGCATCTTCCCGGAGTATGCGAGCTGTTTTTCCAGCGTCTTCATTCAAACCTCAAAAGAGTTGCTAAAAAGGTATTCCGAGCCGGAAGAACTGGCAGAAGTGGATTTAAGTGAGCTATCACATTTTTTAAGTGAGCACTCCCGTGGCCGTCTCGGGCATGAAAGGGCTGAACAAATTAAGGCCCTGGCTAAAGGTACGTTCGGTATCCGTCTGGCTATAGACGCTTTCACTCTGCAACTGCGCCTGTTGGTAGAACAAATTGAGTTCATTGAAGACCAGATTAAGATCATCGAGGAAGCTATCAACCAGGTGATGGAAGAGCTGCGCACCGAAGATACGGAATATCGCCACGTGCTGGAGACTGTTCCTGGAATTGGTTCTACTTTAGCTGCTGCTATTATCGGAGAAATCGGCGACATTCAGCGCTTTCCCAACGCTAAGGCCCTTGTTGCTTATGCTGGCATCGATGCTTCTGTTAAGGCATCCGGACAGTTTGAGGGAACGAAAAACAGAATGTCTAAACGTGGTTCCCCTGTCTTAAGACACAGCCTTTGGCTGGCGGCTGTTTCTGCACGACGCTTTAACCCGGAACTAAAAGAGTTTTATGAGTTAAAACGAAGTCAGGGCAAGCATTCCAATGTGGCTACCGGTGCCGTGGCAAGGCGCTTAACACACATAATCTACTCTATCTGGAAAAGCGATAGGCCTTTTAAGCCAGATTACCAGTGGACACCACAGGGTAATGATTAAATCCCAGAATCTCTATGCGATTGTCAAAGAACAATATTTATACTTGACTATTCATAGCACGTCTGGGTTAGGAAGTTACAGGGGGTAGGGGCTGGCAGGAGGGGCAGTAATAGGTGCCCCTCCCCACGATAACGGTGCGGGCGATGGGGGTGCTGCAGTGGAGGCATTTTTGTTTTTCGCGGCGGTACACCTTTAGTTGTTCCTGGAAATGCCCCACTTCACCCTGCAGATCGCGGAAATCAGAGAAGGTGGTCCCACCACGGGCAATGCTCTCCTGCAGAACCGTATTGATAGCTTTAAATAGTCGTTTTTTCTCCACGGTGGTAAGGCTTCCCGCCGTACGGGTCGGGTGAATACGGGCTCGGTAGAGGGATTCATCGGCGTAAATGTTGCCTAGACCGGCCAGGTTTTGCTGGTTTAAGAGGAGCGGCTTGATGCGGACCTTCTTTTTACGCTCCAGGAGGCGTGTAAAAAAGGGGAAGCTGAATTCACCAGATAGGGGATCGGGACCCAATTTATAAGCCGGTGACTGGGTGAGGGTATTTTTTTCCCAGAGCCTGAAAGTGCCAAATTTGCGCATATCCTGAAAATGAAGGGCAGATCCCCCCTCAAAATAAAAAACAGCCCCGGTGTAACGGGCCGCAGGGGCAGGTTGGGGGGTAAAAAGGAAGCGCCCGGTCATGCGCAAATGCACTTCCAAAATCAAACCTCCGCTAAAGTAAATAAGAATATACTTGCCCCGCCTTTTAATCTTTCGGATCTCCCGACCCTGCAGGCGCTCTACAAACTCCACCCTACCCATATTTTGCTGCAGCATTCTGTCATAAAGAAATTCCACATCCGTGATTTTAAGGTTTGGCAGGCAGTTGCTCAGAGCCCGGACCACGCATTCCACTTCCGGCAGTTCAGGCACCGTCCCACGCCCTTTCCAGAGGACGGAGTTTATACCAGTCCGGCCCGACCTTCAGATCAACCTTCAGGGGTACGTTTAAGGGTATAACCCCTTCCATCAACAGTTTGACCCGCTCCGCCACCGCTGCCAGTTCAGCAGGGGGCAGCTCAAAAATGAGTTCGTCGTGTACCTGCAACAACATCATCGCCTCGTAGCCGGCCTGCGTCAATTCCCGTTCGATGTTCACCATGGCAACCTTAATAATATCAGCAGCTGAACCCTGGATCGGTGTGTTGCGGGCCACCCGTTCCGCAAAACTGCGGCGATTATGGTTGGGATGATTAATGTCGGGGATGTAACGACGCCGTCCCATCAGTGTTGTTACAAATCCCTTTTCCCGTGCCGTGGCAATGCAGCGATTCATATATTCACTGATCCCACTGTAACGATTGAAATACTCATTAATATAATGCTTAGCTTCGCCGCGGCTGATTTGCAGGCCCTGAGCCAGGCCGTAATCACTGATGCCGTAAATGATTCCAAAGTTAACCGCTTTAGCGGCGCTGCGCATGCGGGGTGTCACTCCGTCCATCGCCACGCCGAAAACACCGGCGGCGGTACGTGTATGTACATCCTGATCCTTCTGAAAGGCATCCACCAGTTCCCCGTCCCCGGAAAGGTGGGCCATAATGCGCAGTTCAATCTGGGAATAATCGGCGGCCAGGAGCAGGTTCCCTTCCCGGGATACGGTAAAGGCCTCCCGCAGGCGCCGCCCTTCGGCATAACGGGTGGGAATGTTTTGCAAATTGGGATCGCGGCTGCTCAGGCGTCCGGTGGCTGTAACAGCTTGATTAAAGGTGGTATGAATGCGGCCCGTTTCCGGGTGAATAAGCGGACGCAACCCGTCCAGGTATGTATTGATTAATTTTGAAAGGGTGCGGTATTGCACCAGTTTGGCGGCGATGGGGTGATGGGGAGCCAACTCCTGCAGGGCCCGGTTGTCGGTAGAGTAGCCTGTCTTGATGCGCCGCGCCGTGGGCAGGGCCAGCTTATCAAAAAGAATTGAGCTCAACTGCTTGGGAGAATTAAGGTTGAAATGCTCCCCGGCCAGTTCCATGATCTCCTGCTCCAGGGTAACCAGTTGTTCCCTTAATGTTTTAGCCAGCCGGCTTAAAACCTCTTCTTTTACTTTGATTCCCCGCATTTCCATGCGGGCCAGCACGCTTACCAAGGGTAATTCTAAGTCATTAAAAAGCTCCGACAATCCCTGATCCTGCATGGCAGCAAGGAGCTTATCCTTAAGGGGGAGGAGCTCACTGCAGCAACAGGCGAGCACGGCAAGCTCCAGTTCCCTTTGCTGCACCCCATCTTCCCCGTGCCGCTCCCGTCCCACCTGGGGAAAAGAATATCCGCCCTGGTTTTCATTGCAGAGGGAACGAAGATCGTAGGAGACCCGATCCGGCTGCAAAAGGTAAGCGGCGAGCAGCGTATCCCAAACAGTGCAGGCCGGCTCAATCCCCGCCTCTATCAGGCGCTTGAAAAGGGGTTTATAATCGTGGGTAATCAGGGTTATTTCAGGATCCTGCAGCAACGGTTTCAAGCGACCCCAGATCTCTTCTGCTGGAACAGCACCGCTGTTTAAAGGAAGGTAAACAGTCTTGTTTCCGGCGGGGGAAAGCAGCAGTCCCACCACATCAATCGGTTTAACAAATGGCAGGGGATGAAGCAACAGGGCAAGGGTAGTTTCCTGCCCCAATCGATCAAACAAAGCGTCAAGTGAGGCCCTGTTATGGACAAATTCAGGCAAGGGAGGTAATTTCCCCTCAATTTCGGCCCCGTCAGGCAGGTTGTTTTCGTTCACAACTGTATGTTCCTTTTCATGGTCGGCAAAGAGGCAGGTCTGGCCCGGTTTGTCACTTTTTTTATCAATAGCTGCCGCCTTTTTTATCAGTCCCGATTGTTCCAGGCTTTTGATAATATTATTCATTTCCAGGCGCCGCAGCACGGGCAGGAGGGTGTCCCGATCCGGTCCGCGGTAGCCACACTCAAGGGGGTTAAAGGAGAGGGGTACATTACTGTTGATCGTTACCAGTTCCTTACCGAGGAGAGCCTGGTCGGCATTGGAGGCGATACTTTCCCCCATTTTGCCCCGTATCTCCCCGCTACGCCGCAGAATCTCTTCCAGGGAACCATAATCCTGCAATAATTGCAGGGCCCTTTTTTCGCCCACACCTGGAACACCGGGGATATTGTCGGAGCTATCACCTTTGAGCGCCTTGAAGTCAATCCATTGCCTGGGAGTGAGGCCATAGTCCGCCTCCAGTTTCTCCCCGTCGTACCGCTCCACCTGGCTGATGCCGCGGCGCGTGATCAGGATCTCCACCCCCGGCTCCAGGAGCTGGTAAACATCCGCATCTGCCGTGACAATCACCGGAGCAAGGTCTGCCTCCCTGGCAACACGCACAAAGGTCCCAATAAGATCATCCGCTTCAAAACCCTCCAGTTCGAAATAGGGGATATTGAAACCGCTTAGGATTTCTTTAATGAGGGGGAGTTGTTCGCTCATCTCCACCGGCGTTTTCTCCCGGGTGGCCTTGTACTCACCATAGAGAGCGTGGCGGAAAGTGGGGGCGGGATAATCGAAGGTCACCACCAGGTAAGGTGGAGATTCATCCTTGAGCAGACGCAAGAGCATATTGGTGAATCCCAATATGGCGTTGGTGTGTAGTCCTTCTTTTGTTGCCAATTCCAGGGGGAGCGCAAAAAAAGCCCGGTATGCCAGGCTATGCCCGTCCAGGATAAAAAAACGGTCCCGCTCCTTTTGTGTCATCTTATCACCCCACAGCCAGGTGAAGAAGCACGGGGACAGCTTTTCGGGTGACAAGGGGACGGTTCTCCTGTCACCTTATCACCTGAATATTGGATTAGAGGTGACAGGAGAATCAGAACCATCCCCTTGTCACCCCCCGTGTCTCATCTATCTAGCTCATTTTCTTAACCAGATTGACCATCTCGATGGCACTAAGAGCGGCGTCCCAGCCCTTGTTGCCCGCCTTCGTGCCTGCTCTTTCAATAGCCTGCTCCAGCGTATCGCTGGTGATTACGCCAAAGAGCACGGGCACCTCCGTCTCCAGACCCACGTGGGCGACCCCTTTGGCTACTTCCGAGGCCACATAATCGAAATGGGGCGTGCTGCCCCTGATCACCGCACCAAGGCAGATAACGGCATCAAAACGCCCGCTTGTAGCCAATTTTTTAGCGGCAAACGGGATCTCAAAAGCACCGGGTACCCAGTATATCTCCATATCCTCCTCACGGGCTTCGTGCCTTTTCAGGGCATCCAGAGCCCCGTCCAGGAGCTTACCACAGATAAATTCATTAAAGCGGCTCACGATCAGGGCGAAACGAAACCCGCCGGCATTCAGGTGTCCTTCAATTATTCGGATCATCACGCCACCACCTTTAATTATTTTCAGCACCGGTTGTGCTATGGTAGTTTAAAAAGTGTCCCAGTTTATCTTTTTTGGCCTGGAGATAGCGGCAGTTATGCGTCCCGGGGGTTATCTCCAGCGGCACCCGCTCCACAAGGGTAAGACCGTAACCCTCAAGACCCTTGACCTTGCGCGGGTTATTGGTAAGCAGGCGGATTTGCTTTACTCCCAAATCCACAAGGATCTGGGCGCCCAGTCCATAATCACGCAGATCGGCGGCAAAGCCCAGTTCCTCGTTGGCTTCCACCGTATCCCTGCCACAATCCTGCAACTCATAGGCCTTAATCTTATTGAGCAGGCCGATACCCCGCCCTTCCTGGCGCATATAGATCAACACGCCGCAACCCGCTTCGTCTATTTGTTTAAGCGCCTGGGACAACTGGGTGCCGCAGTCACAGCGCAGGGAGCCGAGCACATCACCGGTCAGACACTCGGAGTGGACCCGTACCAAAACCGGTTTGTCTCCGTCAATCTCCCCTTTAACCATGGCCAGGTGCGTTTTGTTATCCACGGAATTATCATAGGCAACCAGTTTAAAGTCGCCGAAAACGGTGGGCAGAGAGGCCGTTGCGCCCCGCCAGATAAGCTTCTCCTTTTTCATGCGATATTGGATTAACTCTGCGATGGTAATGATCTTGAGCCCGTGCTCCTGCACAAATTCCATCAGCTCAGGTACCCGGGCCATGCTTCCATCCTCGTTCATGATCTCGCAAATTACTGCAGCAGGGGAAAAACCCGCCAGCCTGGCCATGTCAATGGATGCCTCCGTATGCCCGGCACGGCGCAGCACGCCCCCTTCCTTACCCTGCAGGGGAAAGACATGTCCCGGCCTGTTAAAATCGACCGGTTTAGCGTTAGGGTCAATCAACTTATTGATCGTATTCGCCCGCTCAAAAGCAGAGATGCCCGTTGTGGTTCCCCGGCAATCCACAGAAACGGTAAATGCCGTGTTGTGGCTGTCTGTGTTGTGATTCACCATGAGCGGTAATTCCAGCTCGGACACACGTTGGGAGGTGAGGGGGGCGCATACAAGTCCCCGTCCAAAGCGAATCATAAAATTAATGCTTTCCGCTGTGCATTTTTCCGCAGCCATGACCAGGTCCCCTTCATTCTCCCGGTCCTCGTCGTCAACGACAACGATCATCTTACCCTCTTTAATATCTGCAATGGCTTCCTCTATTGTATTGAACTTAACCTCCAGATCCATCAACATCAACCCCTTCTAATAAAAAACAGTTGGATAGTTGGATAGCAGATAGGCAAAAGATAAATCCTGAAAATCTTCTATCAAACTATCTTCTGTCTGACTTTTTTTCTACAAAAATCCTTTTTCCTGAAGCATGGACATGGTAATCTTTTTCTTATCTCCGGTTTCCGGTGCAGTGTCTTCCCCGGTTTGTGGCCCCACATGTCCGGGGAAGAAGCCGGCCAGTAGTTTATCCAGGTATTTAGCGAGCATGTCCGTCTCCAGATTAACCCTGTCGCCCGCATTTTTAAAGCCCAATGTGGTGAGGGATGCAGTATGGGGAATGAGGGAAACACTGAATGATTTATCGTCCACCGCAACCACGGTTAAACTAATCCCGTCAACGGTGACCGAGCCCTTCTCCACCAGGTAACGCAGCACAGGAGGCGCTGCCCCAATCCGGTACACCATGGCGTTCCCCTCACGCTGTTTGGACAAAATCTCGCCAGTGGCGTCAATGTGTCCACTTACAAAATGACCGCCCAGTCGGTCCCCGGCGCGCAACGCCCTTTCCAGATTTACACGGCTGCCCTTTTGTAGCTCATGCAAGTTGGTACGGCGCAGTGTTTCGGGCATGACATCGGCGTGGAATACACCGGCAGAGCCGAACTTCGACACAGTGAGACAGATCCCGTTTATGGCAATGCTGTCCCCAAGTTTGAGATCTCTGCAAACCGTCTCTCCCCTGATCGCCAGGACAGCGCCTTTAGATGAGTGCTGCCGGTTCACTATTTCGCCCAGTTCCTCCACCAGCCCGGTGAACAATATCTTCCCTCCTTACAGGATAGCCGATTATTAGCAGGTCATTTTCAAGCTGTTTTATTTCCATATTTTCCACTGCCCAAGCCTGATCCGGTTCCATAATACCCACTCCTTCAAGGGGTGTGGGAGCATCTCTGCCGCCAAAAAGGAGGGGAGCGATAAAACAGTAGAGTTTGTCAATGAGATTCTGCTCCAGCAGGGAGTAATTCAGCGTACCCCCTCCCTCCACCAGCAGAATGCTGATCTCCTGTTGCCCCAGGGCACGCATGAGGGCATGGAGGTCCACTTGTTCATTTTTCGCCGGTAGAACCAGTACCTCTACCCCGCGGGAACGGAGCGAAGCAAGTTTTTGCTCCGGGGCACGGTCGGTGGTGGCCAAAATTGTTTTATGCTGCGATGCTGTTTTTACAACTACCGCATCAAGGGGCAGTTTACCCTCACTATCCACAATAATGCGGATGGGGTTGCTCGATTCTGCTTCACCCTCAAGGCGAACATCGAGACTGGGGTTATCTTGCAGAACCGTATTGATCCCCACCATGATCCCATCACACATTGAACGGAGACGGTGTACAAAGATGCGGGATTTCTTACCGGTAATCCAACGGGATTTACCGGTTGCGGTGGCAATCTTGCCGTCCATGGTCATGGCCGTTTTAACTACCACAAAAGGAGTACCGCTGATAATATACTTGAAGAAAATCTCATTTAAACGCTTTGCTTTTTCTTCGAGGACGCCTTCCTTGACTTTAATACCAGCTTCTTTCAGCCTGGCCGCTCCATTGCCTGCAACAACAGGGTTTGGATCACAGGTGGCCATTACCACCTTACGAATCCCCGCTTCGATGAGGGCTTCTGTACAAGGCGGTGTCCGTCCAAAATGAGAACAAGGTTCCAGGTTGGTATAGAGGGTGGCACCGCGCGCTTTTTCCCCGGCCTCTTTTAGAGCAATAATCTCCGCATGGGGTTCGCCGGCCCGGTGGTGATAACCGGTACCCACGACTTCCCCGTCCTTTACGAGAACAGCTCCCACCATGGGATTGGGATTGGTCTTTCCCCAGGCCTTACGGGCCAGGTCCAGCGCCATCCACATATACCGTTCGTCTGATTCCATCTGGTTTTTCCTCACCTCTCGCCACGATATTTATAATGAAAAAAGCATTCAAGAGTCAGTATTCAGTAGCAAATCTCGAGAAACTACCTGTATTAGATTATAACACATTATTAATAACACTTAAATCCAGGAATCCTGCATTCGATCAACCAAGAACCTGTTGAATTTGTTGAGATGGTTTACGGTTCTATTCTGACTCCTGACTCCTGAATACTGACTCCTAAAGCTATAATTAAACTCCCTTTTCCACCTGCGGCAGCCGCTTGAAGGCATGTATAAGTTCCTGCGGATTTCCGTTACGGAATAGTGCAGAACCGGCCACCAACACCTCCGCTCCCGCTTCTACAACCAGGGGGGCCGTCTGTGCGTTAATTCCCCCGTCAACCTGTATCTGCAGCGAAAGTCCGCGGCGCTCCTTCTCCCGGGCCAGTTCCCGGATCTTCGGGATTACAGCCGGGATAAAGTCCTGTCCGCCGAAGCCAGGGTTGACAGTCATAAGCAGCACAAGGTCCAAATCTTCAAGGATATACTGGAGTGGGCTTAAAGGGGTGGCAGGATTGAGCGCCACACCAGCCTGGCAGCCAAGCTCACGAATTGACTGTACGACGCGGTGCAGGTGGGGACATGTCTCTGCATGTACGGTGATCAGTCCGGCCCCGGCCTCACTGAATGCCTGCAAAAAATGCTGGGGCTGCTCCACCATGAGGTGAGCATCAATAAAGAGGCTGACTTTACCTTTTAGCGCCTGCAGCACGAGGGGACCCATAGTAATATTAGGGACAAAA
>SKTJ01000165.1 GCA_007122565.1 Syntrophomonadaceae bacterium
GGATGCTGCTGGGAAGAAGCAAAAGAGGGACGGTCATCCACAACAATAATCTCTAAGTCTAAAACGGCTGCCAAGTGGGAAAGGGCTGCGCCAATATGCCCGCCACCCAGGATTAAAAGCCTCGGCGGCGGGCCAAAGGGGGAGATGAAAAAGTCTAAGCTTTGTTCATTAAAATTGATCTTTTCCAAGCCGTACTTTCCCCAGCATTCCCATACTTTTGCTGTGATTTTAGTTTCAAGCTGGCTGTTAAGCTGGCCCCAGCGCAGGCCATCTTTCCCATATAATAACTTTTTCCCCGCCAGATCCAACCCCGTATCAGTTCGCACAACATTAACCAGGACTGTTTCCTCGCCGGCCATATGCATCTTCATTATTTCCGAATATATTCCTACTCCCACAGGTATATCTCCTATCTTTACTGGAATAGAACCGTTGACAGGTATCTTTCCCCCGTGTCCGGAATTAGCACTACGATTGTTTTGCCCCTGTTTTCCTGTTTTTTGGCAATTTGCGTGGCGGCAAAGGCTGCGGCACCCGAAGATATGCCGACCAGCAGGCCTTCGGTCCGGGCCAACTGGCGTGCCGTTTCAATGGCTTGGTCATTATCAACCTTAAAGATCTCGTCAATTATCTCAGTGTTGAGAATATCCGGAACAAAACCTGCCCCGATGCCCTGGATCTTGTGGGGCCCGGGTTTGCCACCAGAGAGGACGGGGGATCCGCTGGGCTCCACCGCCACCACATAAAAGCCGGGTCGCCGTGGCTTAATTACCTCTCCCACTCCCGTAATCGTTCCGCCTGTGCCCACACCACCTACAAATATGTCCACCTCGCCATCTGTATCGTTCCAGATCTCTTCTGCTGTTGTTGTTCTGTGAATTTGAGGATTGGCCGGATTTTTAAACTGCTGGGGGATAAAGGAATGGGGTGTCTCTGCTGCAACTTCTTCTGCTTTTTCGATGGCTCCTTTCATCCCTTCACTTCCCGGTGTCAATATGAGTTCCGCACCCAGTGCCTTGAGCAGGTTGCGACGCTCCACACTCATGGTATCAGGCATGATGAGTAACAACTTGTAGTTCCGGGCCGCAGCAACAAATGCCAGTGCTATCCCCGTATTACCGCTGGTAGGTTCAATAATTACCGTATCCTTGGTGATCAGCCCCTGATCTTCAGCATCCTTGAGCATAGCATAGCCTATCCTGTCTTTGACGCTGCCGGCGGGGTTAAATGATTCAAGCTTGGCAATCAGTCTGGCTTCAAGGCCATTAATGCGGTTATAGTTGGTGAGCTCCAGGAGAGGGGTTTTGCCAATCAAATCAGTGAGATTTTTAGCAATGCGGGACATAAAATCGCCTCCATTTATTTTTAATACCTATTAAACATATAGGAATAATTTAATTCTATGTCATCCTTACCCAATTTGTCAAGAGTTATTATATTACCTATAGGAATAATATGTTTAGCTGCAAAAAAAATTAACAAGAGTTAGATGTAATACATGGAAGATGTTGTGCCAATCATCTTTTTGTGATTCTCCACTAAATCCTCCAGCGTAATGGAATCCACAAGGCTGTTTATGCATTCATTCATTTTGTCCCAGACATTTACTTTGATACAATACTGGATGCCTATGTCGCTCGCCTCCCGGTTCTCCGTTCTTTCATCAACCACCGAGAGTTGACCTTCCAGGGCGCGCAAAATAGTACCTACCTTTAAGTTTGCAGGGCTTTCCCCCAAAACATATCCTCCCTGCGCACCTTTTATGCTGCGTACCAGGCCGGCTTTTTTCAGCGCGGAAAAAACCTGTTCCAAATAGTTGAGTGATATGCCCTGCCTTTCCGCAATACTGTAAAGAGCGACATGCCCGTCGTTTGCGTTAAGGGCAAGATCTACCATAGCCCTGAGGCCATACCTGCCCTTGCTGGATATCTTCACGCCAATCACCTCCTCGGGGGAAAATAAATGGAAAATATTACAGGGGGTCAGCCCCCTTTTGGGATATTATGGTAAATTTGCGATTCCTATTATACGGTAGAGTTGCTCCATGTTTAGGTTGCTGCGTAGGATCCGGGCAAGGTAATCATAGTTCTGCTGGCGCCGTTCTTCCATGGAGAGGGTGCCCGACTCTGTGGTAAGGGGTGGCAGTCCTCGCCGTGTCCGTAGTCCGTCGAGCCAGCGGCGACGGAAAAGATCGTTATGGAAAATATTATGCAGATAGGTCCCAAAAACGGGGAGATCGGTTGCGGCCATGCCGATTATATTACCTTCTCCCGGGGAACCGGCACTGATGGCCATATAGGGTTCTGCTTCGGTCGCTTCGCTCTGTCCGTGGCGTATTTCGTAGCCATTAAGCTCCAGGCCGGCCAGTTCTCCCCAGGATGGGTGTGGCGAGACGCGGGCTTTAACCTGGCGGGTGATTTTGAGGGGGCTGAAGGTGGTGGACAGGGGTAACAGTCCCAGGGCCTCCAACCGGTTCACGCCTTTACTCTCCGTTTCATCCGGGTCCAAAAGCTCACGGCCGAGCATTTGGTATCCGCCGCAGATACCCACCACGGGGGTTCCGGCAGCACAGCGTTCCTTTAGCACTTTGGCGAGACCGCTGGTCTCAAGGAACAATAGGTCGGCACTGGTATTTTTGGTTCCCGGTATGATCAAAGCATCGGGTGAGCCCAATGCCCCTGGTCCTTCCACATAGCGCAACTGCACATCCTGTTCAGCAGCCAGGGGATCAAAATCGGTAAAATTGGAAATGCGGGGCAGTCGCAGGACAGCGATATCCAGCAGATCCCCGCCCCCAACTTTTTTTTGCTTATCAAACAGGGAGACTGAATCCTCGTCTTCAATCTCCAGGTCGCCGGCAAAAGGAACAACCCCGAGCACAGGCAGTCCGGTACGTTGCTCCAGGAAATCCAGGGCAGGAGTTAACAGGGAAACGTCGCCACGGAATTTGTTAATCACAAAGCCGGCCACCCGTTTTCTTTCCACGGGTGTGAGGAGTTCCATGGTGCCGATCAGGGAGGCGAAGACACCGCCCCGGTCGATATCAGCAATGAGGATAACGGGGGCCTCCGCGATTTCCGCCATTTTCATGTTAACAATGTCCCGGTCCTTGAGGTTTATCTCCGCCGGGCTGCCGGCCCCTTCCAGCACGACCACATCATATGTAGCTCGCAGTCTGTCCAAGGCATCACTTACGATTTTCAGGGCCTTGGGTAGATAATCATCCCGGTAGCCCCGGGCACTCATATCGGCCAGGGGTTTACCCATTACAATTACCTGGGCAACCATATCCTCTTTTGGCTTTAGCAGGATGGGGTTCATATCCACAGTAGGGATAATACCTGCCGCTTCGGCCTGCACCCCCTGGGCCCGGCCCATTTCCAATCCATCTACAGTTACATAAGAATTAAGGGCCATATTCTGGGACTTAAATGGGGCTACCTTGAAACCGTCCTGTTTGAGGATGCGGCAGAGGCCTGCAGTAAGCAGGCTCTTCCCCACGTGGGAAGCTGTTCCCTGGAACATAATACATTTTGCCGGCACGTATCTCACTCCCAATCATAATAGCATTTGTTCTGCTATGTGTTACGATTCATACCAGCAAATCTTCAAATTTTTTCGCCGGTTTCTTCATTCTGACTCTGTTCATTACTACTGAATTCTAAGGTGATAATACTATTGGCTACCGGAAAGGTCAAGCTTTCCCCGATCCAAATTTGTTTTCCTGTGGTATAATGTTAGACGGTAAGCATGTGGCTTTTGATCAAGTTATGGGAATAAAAAGGGAGTTTGCTGCAGCAGATGGACTTTAAGGAAATGATTCTTATCGTTATTGCTAATCATCCCGGGATAATCCTTGTTGTTTTAGCCTTCACCCTGGATCTGCTGTTGGGGGATCCCCGCTTTTTGCCTCATCCAGTGGTAATCCTGGGCAGGTTAATCACTGTATTGGAGCAAGCCTTGCGACGGGTTGCCCGGGGAGCGTGCCTGGAGATGACGGCCGGTGGTGTGCTGGCTCTTTTCCTCGTTACCCTTGTATATCTGCTAACGCGGGAAGTCTTGTCTTTTTTTTATGGGCACAGTCTTTACCTGGGGCACGTTATTGCCCTTTATCTGCTCTATACCGCCTTCTCTTTAAAAAGCCTGCAGGAGCATATTCTCGCTGTGGAGCAACCGTTGCTGCATGGGGACCTGAAAACGGCCCGGAGTGCCCTTTCCTACCTGGTGGGACGGGACACGGCAGAACTTTCCGCCGCAGAAATTAGCCGGGGTGCCCTGGAGAGTCTCTCAGAGAACAGTAGTGATGGAGTGATTGCTCCCCTCTTTTATGCTTTTATCGGCGGCGCACCGCTGGCCCTGGCATATAAAGCGATCAGTACCATGGATTCCATGTTAGGCTACCGCAACGCCCGCTATCTCTATTTTGGAAGGGTTGCGGCGAAGCTTGACGACGGGGCCAACTACATACCTGCACGCCTCACCGCTTTACTGTTGCTGATTGCCTCTATGCTGGCCGGGAAACTCCCTTTCAGACAGGCATGGGATCGCTGGCTGGTGATCTGGCGTGAAGCTAAAAACCATGACAGCCCCAACAGTGGTTACCCGGAAGCGGCCGCCGCCGTATTGTTGGGAGTGCGCCTCGGGGGGACAAGCACCTACCAGGGAATTGTGCAGGCTAACCCTGTAATCAACCGCGAGGGCAGAGATACATCTACCGCCGATCTGGCTCAGTTGCGGGCCCTTGTGCATCAGGCATCACTGCTCGCCCTGCTGCTCGGAGTAATTCTCTCTCTGGCGGTTTATTTTCTTTTTTAGCCAGGTGTTCCCCGGGGTTAGCGGGGCGGCTGTGGGCAGCCGCCCCTACAAGAGGCAAGAGGCAAGAGGCAAGAAAGGCGAAACCACAAACCGTACAAGAGGCGGGTCTCTGTGCCCGCCTGCAGAAAGAACTAATTAACGGTGCAGAGTTGTTTCGCACGGATGGATGAGGTTTCTTAAATTTTACCAGCCTCTAACCTCTAAGTTCTAACATCCGCATTGTCAGGAGGTGTTTGCACGTGCATGGTGGTGATGTTTGGAAATATGCAAAACAACTCAGGCGAAATACGAACGATATGTTGGACTTCAGTGCCAATATTAATCCCCTGGGTCCGCCCAGCGGCGTGCAGGAGGTACTGAAGCAAGCGGTGAACGAGATCGCCTATTACCCCGAACCACATGCCCGCACGCTACGGGCGGAACTGGCTGACTGCTATGGCGTGGATCCGCAGGAAGTGATTGTGGGCAATGGCGCGGCTGAGCTCATTTTCCTCTACTGCCGTGCCCGGGAAGGTCTGCAGGCCGTGGTGCCGGCTCCCACTTTCTCCGAGTATGCCCTGGCCTGCCGGGCAGCTGGCGGGGATGTGCACGCTTTTCCCCTCGGGGAGAAGGAGTCATTCCGCCTCTGCCCGGCAGAGTTTTTGGAGCGGTACAGCCAGTGGAAGCAGACGACAATAAAAGGTAGTGGATTAAAGGGGGACCCGGCAGTTTTCCTCTGCCATCCAAACAATCCCACGGGGTTGCAGCTGTCCCGCCCCGAATTAAAGGAACTGGTGGAAGGACTGGGTGCAGCGGGAGCGGCAGTTTTCCTCGATCTATCCTTCCTTGGTTTTGTTCCCGGGCAGTGCCTCGAAAATGGAACGCTGCCTGCTGTGCCCGTTGACCATTTCCGTGAAATAATCAGGGCTAATAAAGGGGTAACGGGGAATAACCCGCTTCCGGCCGGCCTTTTTCTTCTTTTCTCCTTTACCAAACTTTTTGCTCTACCGGGAATCCGCCTTGGTTTCGGCATCGGACCGCGGCAATTGATCGGGGCCATGGAACAAAAAAGGGATCCCTGGACGGTAAATAGTATGGCCCAGCATGCCGGAGCGCAATGCCTGCAGGAAAAGGAATACGTGAAGAAAAGTATTGCGCTTATTACTGCGGCACGCCGTGAAATGGTGGACGGATTGGCGGAGATCGGCGGTATAAAGGTCTTCCCCGGTGTGGCCAATTTTCTGCTCTGTCAGCTGCGGGAGCGACAGGTGAAGGCAGCTAACCTTGTTGCTGCCCTGGCTAAAGAAGGAATCCTGGTACGGAGTGCCGCTGATTTTCCCGGCCTCGATCCATATTATATCCGCCTTGCCGTACGTCGCCCTGACGAGAATGCCGTGCTGCTGGAGAAACTGGCATTTTTTCTAAAACAGTAGGTAAGATAAAAGCTCTTAAGGGGTCGCCCCGGCCTCCATAGACTTCCACTGTCTGTAACCCCTTGGTCAAAAGAAACCGTAAGTTTGTATAGAATGATCCATCAAGGGTATGGATATTTATTTTAGTAATTTGGGTTTAACAAGCTGCCAAGGCGTTTTATGGTTACATTAACTTCCACGTTGATCTCGCTCTGACCAAACGCCCGGGGCCAGTCTTTTCCCCGGAACCACTGGGGATGCTGGATCCGGACGTGTTGGCCAAGGCCTACAAAATCTGCTTCACATTCCTGGGATTTCTTTAGTACCTTTAGTATATTGCCTTGAAAGTCACGGGCCAGTGCCTGTTCCAATTCCCGGAAGACTTCCTCCTTTAAATGGCTGTCCAGGAGCAGGTCCACGTTAAGGCCGGTCAATGTAATGTCCATTTTTATATTGATTACTGCCTTGTCCTGCACGATCCTGCTCTGAACACCTGCGACATTACTTTGCACAAACCCGGTTAGGATCCTGTTTTCCTGGTCACCATAATCGACGCGGGTATGGAAGCGCCCCCGCTGTATATTGTCAGTAAGTAACATATAAATAAACGTTTCCGTATCAGAGAGGTATCCTTTCATGCGCCCATCCTCATCAATAATAGCCAGGCCGGCGACGAGAATACCGCTTTGCTCTTCCTCCGGACCAGTAAGTTCGATTATGGGAATTACGGGGGTAATGCCCCCCGTACTGTAATTAATCCAATAATCTATTGCGTTTATCTCAGGGATTCTCCCCTCGGTAAAGTTCTGTGTTAAGATATTTGCTAAAAATACTGCTGAGCGGGGCTGCTGCGGAGGGGAGAGGTTAATCACATCCCGGGCAGTGGCCCCGCTGATGATGCAGATCCAGGCCGTGGGATTTTTATCCCGGATCTGGTCATACTGGCGCAGGATTTGATGCATAGCACCGTTTTGAGCTGCCGCTTCAGCAAAGACAAGCACGTCCACTTTACCCAACACCGGCTGTTGTTGTCTCTGATGTTGCAGATTAATTAAAGCATGGGCCAGTGAATATCCCCTTATAGTGGTGATATCTCTTATTTCCTCTGCCTCCTCCTCAAAAATAGGGTTGATAAAGGTAATTTCGAATTGTTCCGGCTCTTCTTCCACCATATCAATACCCAGGCCGAAAATGACCGCCAGTTCATCGATGATGCGCCAGTCCCAGCAGCCGCTGCTAATGAGCATAGCCAGGAGTAATAGCACGGGTACTGCCTTTTTGATCACTTCTGTGTTTCCTCCCTTTCATCAAGGCCCCGGATCAGGGTTACGCTTAGCAGCAGCAATACCAGGCCCCCCACAAACAACGCCCCCCACGTTCCCACCAGGCTTGCAAATTCGAATACGGCATATTGACTGAACGGCAGGAGCGTAATGCCGTACAATACGGGCAGCAGAAGCAGGATCCAGAGGTTGAAATAGCGCCCCCCCGTGATGACGGCACTGGTAGCCGCAGCCGCATAATACTGCACCGCAACCAGGCCAATGATTTTTGCGGTCATGATAAAGAGGAAGATGTTATCGAAACGCTCGATAATTTGCAAACTGGCTGTACTCAGGTATGACATTAGGGGCCAGACTTGCAGTATTGTTTTTTCCACTCCCAGTGAGGCATAAGTGAACAGGGTGAGACCCGTATAAAATATAATAAGCAGCATTACCGTCATTAAATATAAACGTAAAACCTTGCCCCGGTTGACGAAGAGGGGGAAAAAGATGAACAGTACTTCAATACCTAAAAAAGCAAAGGGCAATTGGCCCATCCCCCCCAGCACCGCCGCCAAACCTTCTGCTCCCACCGGCCGTACGTTGATGAAATTTGCCTCGGGGAGGGGTAATAAGAGGATCAGCACCACGAGTCCCACAAAATAAAAAATAAGTTCCGTGTAGCGCCCCAGGGGGACCGGGCCCTGCAGGGTGATATAGATTAGGGGAATTAACATGGAAACGATTAAAACGGACTGGGGTGTCCAGAATAAGACCCATGTTTTGGTTACTTCCCCAAATATTAAGAGGGTTGTTCCCCCCAGCAGCAATGCATAGGCCACATAGGCTGCCGATACCATGATACCAAGTGGTTTTCCCAGGATGAGCATACTGAATTCAGGCAGAATACGCCGGGGGAAACGGCTGCATAAATAATAAATGAGGACGGCCGCCGCCAGGGCAACGCAGCCTCCCAGGACGATACTGATCCAGCCGTCTCTGCCTGCAGCTTCGGCGACGCTGCGGGGTAAAAAGATAATACTGGTTCCCGATGCGGCTACAAAGATCAGGGCAATCAGTTGAAAATCGGAAAGGCCGTTTTTGCTCAGATCTTTCATTTTTTGTTCTGTTTCCCCCTTTGTTGGCGTACAATATTTCGCTCTGCTAAGAGATTAGGCCGCTGCAGCATCTTCCTCCAGGGACGGCGGTAGAGGTGATCCCCCATATCCCCCATACGCAGAGGCGCCACCGGCGAAAGATAGGGTACTCCGAAAGACTGGAGACTGCATAAATGGGCCAGGATCACCATCCAGGTGACCATAATACCGAAGCCTCAGAGGACGCCTCCCATCACTAAGAGGGGAAAGCGCAGGTAGCGCAGGGGCAGGGAGGCTTCAAAATTGGGGATACTGAAGCTGGCCAGGAAACTTAAGGCCACCACGATCAGCAGCATTGGGCTGACGAGGCGCGCTTCAAGTACGGCCTGGCCCAGGACGAGGGCGCCTACAATGCCGATGGTGCCGCCGATGGGGCCGGGGAGGCGCAGGCTGGCTTCCCGGATGAGCTCCACAGATAATTCCAGGAATAAAGCCTCCACAAAAGGGACAAAGGGAACACCCTGACGGGCTTCGGCGATAAAAGTAATAAAATCCCGCGGGATTATCTCGTAGTGAAAGGTAACAATAGCGGTGTAGGTGGCTGTAAGGGTTGTGGCAATAAAGAAACTAAATAAACGAAGACTGCGTGTAAAGGTGGCAAAGACGGGATGAATGTAGAAATCCTCGGGGCTGTGGTTAAAGTCTGCAAAGGTTGCAGGAATAATTTTGGCAAAGGGGCTGCCTTCAGATAAAAGTACCACTTTCCCCTGGAGCAGCTCACCTGCAACCTTATCCGGCCGTTCCGTGTTCAACTGCAGGGGAAAAGGGGACCAGGTCTTTTCACTGATTAACTCCCCGATGGCCCCCGGTTCCAGGATGCCGTCAATATTGATTGCTTCAAGGCGCGCTTCCACCTCTTGCAGCAGCTCGGGATCAGCCACATCATCAATGTACATCAGGGCTATCCTGGTGGCCGTCCTGCTGCCAATTTCCATAAATTTTACCTTCAGTGAAGGGGTGGGCAGACGGCGACGCACCAGTCCCAGGTTTGTCTTTAATAATTCCGTGAACCCCTCCCGGGGACCCTGGATGATCCGCTCCTGAGTTGGTTCTTCCACGGCACGGGTCGGTGACTGGCGGGTCTCTAGCAGCAGTGCTTGTGGATTTCCATCCACAAGAAGCAGTGTTTTCCCCAGCAGCACCTGTGTTTTTGCCTCATCCAGATTACTGTGCCACTCCGCTTCACCCACGCTGATTAAATCCAGCGCTGTGTGAACTTTTTTGTTTGTCTCCTGTTGTGCGGTCAAACCGGTAATAATATCACGGTTAACAATATCGCTGTTTGACA
>SKTJ01000227.1 GCA_007122565.1 Syntrophomonadaceae bacterium
CCGGACCGTTTTCTCCCCGTCGGCCAAGATGAATATGCGCCTCCGTGAAATTCGCAAGATTGTTAACAGTTAATCTGAATGCCATGGACATTTCGTCTTCACGAACTGTAAATTCCGCATTACCTGATGCGTTTGTTTGCACTGGAGGAACTTCTTCCGAGCCGTCAAGTGTCGCAAAAAACTGTGACATTACGTAACCTCCTTCCTGGTATGCTCTTATGCATACTATTCAGGTTATCTATGTTTAGTTAATACCCTTTGTAATATTTATAGAACAGATAGAAGGAAGTATCCTTTGCATATATATTGTTATGGCCTGCGGACCATTACCTTTCTAAACCAGCCGTCCCATTTAGGAATTTCTTTCTCAGTGCGGGGTCGAATTTTTCAATGGCGTAGCGGAGCATTGTGCGGGGCATTATCTCGTAGTGTTTTAACAAGAAATCGTATTCCACGTTAAAGTTTTGCTTGCCAACCTCCCGCAGCATCCAGCCCACGGCCTTGTGCATGAGATCATGTTGATGCCCCAAAAACTGCTTCGCTAATTTTAGTGTTTCCGTAAAACGTCCATTTTTAATAAAGTGCATCGTCGCTATTACTGCTATGCGCTCCTGCCACAGCTCTCCCGATGCAGCCAATTCATAGAGCACATCTTTCTTTTTGTCCATAAGATAGGGACCCAGGATTTTATATGCCGAAGAATCCACCAAGTCCCAGTTGTTCACAAAGGAAAGATTGCGCAGGTACATGTTCACCACTTCTGTTTTGTCCTCTTCCCTGCGGGCCTTCTCATAACGGAGACAGAGGATAAAAAGAGCGGTAAGACGGCACTCATGCACAGGGTCCTGCAGCAACCTTTCCGTTTCTTCCAGGGGAATATCTTTGAAATATTTGCGGGCTATTTTACGCTGCACCGGAACCTGCACACCCAGGAACAGGTCCCCCTCCCCGTAACCCCCTGGCATAGCCTTAAAAAAGTGGGGCAGAAATTCCCCTTTTTCCGGATCAGCGTGTTGTTCCAGCTCGTTTTTTATGCGTTCCACATCATTCACATTTGGTTTCCTGCCTTTTCTATTTTTCGGCTGTCAGAGCACTTTAAATAGCATCCAGGATAATCTTACTGCTGTTTGTGGCTCCGGTAATAATCTACACATCCAAAGACTGGGCATCTATTACCAGTTACCTGCTTATCCTAGCTCTATTATAAATTAAATCCGATCCTTTCTTTCATAAACCAGATGTCTCAATCGTCATTCTTTATATTTATTACGGCCGTACCGCTTCCCTGCCGCAGGGTAATGCTATGCTCCCCTTCGCCCCATGTTTTCACTGCTCTTACTTGTGATTTTTCGGGATCAGTATCTTCCCTGTCTTTTACTTCAAAATGGTCCCACTTTACATTTCCCTCCACATTTCCATGCTGGGTTAACTCTGCCTGCAAGTACACGTTAGCTACAGTATCAAGATACATGTTTACGCTTCTGCCTTGAATATTAATGTCCCAATTGCTTTGAACATTTGGTATATGGATGTCCAGGACACCCCGGGCTTTGAGGATATCCACATCAATATGCTGCGGCACGAAAACCGTAATCTCCTGTTCTGGCATAGGGTGGTTAAAGACGGGATGGCGCAGAAAATAGGGGCTGTAGGTCTTAAGATAAAGGGTATCACCAAGGTGCTCCTTTTGCACTAGTTGCTCTGCTGCAAAGGTTTCCGCCTCTTCCCTGGATGTGAAAGAACCTTTATAGACAGCGGACATCCTTACTTCTTCCCCATCATAAGCAATTAGAGTAACCCTTTCGCTCTCTGTCTCCAGGACAAGGCGCTGCACCCCGTCATTTACCGGGTAAATTTCTGTGCCTTGCTCCACAATGTGGGCGTTGGCAAGGAGAAACCTTTGTGCCACACCCAGCACCCCCGACGACTCAATGAAATAAAAGCCGGCACTAAAGATAAGGAAACCCACTACCAGGAATATGCTAAAGAAATCGTACGTAAAACGTACCGCACCCCTTTTGATATTAGCCAAAGAGTTATATACGACCATTTCAAGGCCAAGCACAATGATCAACACGGGCCACCATTTCATTAAGTGCCACATTAGCGGCAGCTCATAAACTCTGGTGAGAATCAGCAGTAAACCGAGGGCAATCAGGGTAATCCCCATGGAAAAGGTGCCAACTCTCCACTGTCTCATTTCACCGTTTTGCACAGGTTTCGGGGCTTTTTTTACAGTAGTATTTGTTTGTTCTGAGGCGGTCTCAGTCTTTTCAATTTCCGTTACTTCAGCCTGATTAAGCTCATTTTGACTAAGCTCATTGTCATTGCTGCCTTTTTCCTTACCTTTATCCATATTGTTATCCATTATTTTTCACCTTCTTACCCCATAACAGGAAAGCTCCGAAAGCAATTAGTAAAACAGCTGTAATGATGGAACGAAGATCATACCAACTGATGGTTAAGTACTGCGAGATCAAGCGCCCCAGATGACGATCCAGCAACAAATAAGCACCAAGCACGACAAGCCCCC
>SKTJ01000283.1 GCA_007122565.1 Syntrophomonadaceae bacterium
CGCATGAGCGAAGCGTGCAATTACAGGAAAAGAGATCAATGTTCCAAATTGGCGGCTAAGCCGGACCACAGAAGATAAAACCTAAGGATTACCACAGAAGATAAAACCTAAGGATTACCACAGAATACAATAAAAAAGGCAAAGATTACGTAGAACACACAGAAAAAGATGAATATGGGATTTAGAATAGCTGTCCCCGTGACATGGCGATGTGTAGAAACATCAATCTTTTTGCGAAGGGGGAATAGGTGTGGCTGTTGGGACTGTTGTTGCGGTTTGCCGCAGTGAGAATAAGGGTGAACGGAAGAAAGATTATGGTTCGGGCGTGCTTGTAGCTGGGCACGGTTTTGAAGAGGATGCCCATGCAGGAGACTGGCATCGTCAGGTAAGCTTGTTGGCGCTGGAGAGCATTGATAAAATGCGTAGCAAAGGCCTGGATGTCAATCCCGGCGACTTTGCCGAGAATATTACCACGGAAGGACTTGTTCTACCTGATTTGCCTTTAGGAACCCGCATGCAGTTGGGAAATGACGTGGTTCTGGAAGTTACGCAGATTGGTAAGGTATGTCACGATCGTTGTGCCATCTACGAACAGGCCGGTGATTGCGTGATGCCTCGCGAGGGTATTTTTACAAAGGTGCTGCAGGGCGGTAGGGTAAAGACTGGTGATTCCATTACAGTATTTATATAATTAAAACACATCTCCCAAAGAATATTTTGCATTAAGGAGTGCGTACCATGGCTGGTCATTCTAAATGGGCTAATACCAAGCATCGCAAAGCCCGGGTTGATGCACAAAAGGGGAAAATATTTACCAAACTGGCGCGGGAAATTATTATCGCTGCCAGGGAGGGCGGCGGTGATTTGGACGCTAATTTCAGCTTGCGCCTTTCTGTCCAAAAGGCAAGGGATGCTAATATGCCCGGGGATAATATTAACCGGGCTATTCTAAAAGGGACGGGCGAGCAGGATGACATCCCCCTTGAGCACTTCAATTATGAAGGATATGGTCCTGGTGGGGTTGCTATATTGCTGGAAATAATGACGGACAATCGCAACCGGACGGCAGCGGAGATTCGCAGTCTATTTACGCGCCGCGGTGGGAACATGGGAGATTTAGGTTGTGTCGCTTGGATGTTCAAGCGTATGGGGTACATAACGATTGATAAACAGGATAATCCACCTGCGGAAGATGAACTGATGCTGCTTGCTCTGGAGAGCGGTGCTGAGGATTTCAAAGATGAAGATAGTAATTTTGTTATTCTAACCGCTCCGGAGGGTTTTGAGCAGGTGAAGGAAATGTTACTCAAGCACAATATCCCCGTTGCTGCTGCAGAAGTTACAATGGTGCCTGAAAATACGGTTCCCGTAAATGATCCGGAGGAAGCAAAAAAACTTCTGGATTTGCTGGATGCATTGGAAGACCAGGATGACGTCCAAAATGTCTATGCCAATTATGATATCCCTGACGAAATTATAAACTCCCTCTAAATTAGGAATAACTTACCTCTTAGCAGGGGTTTATTTTTTTATAGCGAATTGTTTATGATATTAAAGAAGTCAGGAGCCAGATAATGAATGTGAGAAGGCAGGCTGGGCGGAGTAGTGAGGCAGTTCAGGTGCTGGGCATTGATCCAGGCCTTGCCATAACCGGGTATGGCCTGCTGAAAATGGAAAATGACAAATGTACCGTATTGAATTATGGCTGCATACGCACGCCGGCCGGGCAGGAATTGCCGCAACGTCTATTAGCCGTGTTTGAAGGTATTTGTTCGTTAATTAATCTATATTCACCTGGCGTTATGGCAGTGGAGCAGTTATTCTTTTGTAAAAATGTCCGCACGGCAACGCAAGTAGGGGAGGCACGTGGAGCCATTTTGACAGCTGCTGCCGTGCATAACGTTCCCATCGTTGAGTATACCCCCCTCCAGATTAAACAAGCCGTAGCCGGCTACGGGAAAGCTGAGAAAAAACAAGTACAACAGATGGTTTCCCTGATCCTCAAGATAGCAGAGCCACCTCAACCTGATGATGCCGCCGATGCCCTTGCTGTCGCCCTTTGTTATCTTCAGTCAAGACGCTGGGACGAAGCAGTTGGAAAGTTGGATAGTTGGAAAGTTGGAAAGGCAAAGAAAACCCGGTAATACAGTAGCTGGTGTAGGGGCGGACGACCCTGTCCGCCCGCAAATTGATAATGTATTTATGGGAGTGCTGTGTGTGCTCAGTTATTTGCAGGGAATTCTAAGTGAAGCTTATCCCCAGCATATTATCGTTCAAGTGGGCGGGCTTGGGGTAAAGGCTTTTATTCCAGCCTCTTTTTATTTTGATTTGCCTGAAACAGGAGCAGCAGTAACCGTCCATACTGTTATGTTAATTAAAGATGATGAGGCGGTGCTGTACGGTTTTTCTAACACTGCAGAACGGGATTTTTTTAAGATTATGCTTAAGGTTTCGGGTATCGGGCCAAAGGTTGCGCTGGCTTTGATCGGCCATCTGACCCTGCCCCGTCTTTTAAGCGCATTGAATGCTGAGGATGTGCATGCTCTTACTGCAGTTCCCGGTATCGGTAATAAAACAGCGCAGCGGCTCATTTATGAATTAAAGGAAAAAGTAGCTGCCCTTAAGCTGGATGGTACCATTCCTCATTCCGCTGAGCATGGCGGTTCCTGGCCTACTGTGGAAGAAGCCCTGCTGGGGCTTGGTTATTCGCCTAAAGAGGTGGCCCAGGCCAGGAACCGGTTGGGCGAAGAAAAGGGCAGTGTGGAAGACCTTTTTAAAAAAGCTTTGGCATTTTTTGCAAAATAGCGTTTGGATAATGACAGCATAGCAGCGGGAGAAAGGGTCGTCTGCCCTTAAAGGGACTTCCGCTTTTATGCAGGAGGATTAATTGATGGATGAAGAGAGAATTGTCTCTGCTAAGATAAAAGGTGAGGAAATACAGTACGAGGGAAGTTTGCGTCCGCAGCAACTTGCTCATTTTATTGGTCAGGAGCGACTGAAAGATAAGCTTGGGATATATATAAAGGCAGCCCAGGATAGGAGCGAACCCCTGGATCATGTATTGCTGCACGGCCCTCCGGGATTAGGCAAGACCACGCTTGCTTTTATTATCTCGCGGGAAATGGGTGTAAACATTAGGATAACGTCCGGCCCCGCCGTGGAAAGGCCGGGAGACCTGGCCACACTTTTAACGGGCCTGGCCCCGGGAGATATTCTTTTTATCGATGAGATTCACCGCCTGCAGCGGAGTGTTGAGGAAATACTTTACCCTGCCCTTGAGGATTTTGCCCTCGATATAATTATCGGAAAGGGACCGGCAGCGCGCACCCTGAGGTTGGATATTGCTCCTTTTACCCTTATCGGGGCTACCACCCGTGCCGGTTTAATCTCATCTCCGCTGCGGGATCGATTTGGCATTGTGGAACGAATTGAATTCTATGATGCGGAGGCCCTGGGAGAGATTATTACCCGTTCTGCCTCACTGCTGGGGGTGGAGGTTGAAGCGGTGGGGGCAACAAAACTGGCTCTGGCCTCCCGCGGCACTCCCCGCATCGCCAATCGCCTGCTCAAACGAGTGCGCGATTATGCTCAGGTTAGGGCAAAGGGTGTGATCACCTCCGATGTAGCCAATATGGCCCTGGAAATACTGGATGTTGACCCCATTGGTCTGGATCGCACCGATTATCTCCTGTTGGAGACAATAATTCATAAGTTTGCCGGTGGGCCGGTTGGTTTGGAGACTTTGGCTGCAGCCATAAACGAGGAGGCCAACACGATCGAGGAGGTTTATGAACCCTATCTTATGAAAATCGGCTTTTTAAAACGAACTGCAAGGGGAAGGGTTGCCACAGAGAGGGTTTATGAACATCTGAAAATCGAAAGGGGCGGCGTCTACCGGCAGCAGAGTGCGGATTTTTGAGGTTGGAAATTTTCCATTTCTCACCGCGATTTGGCTATTATCTCATATAAAGAATGTTCCCTGTTTATATTTCGGGACATAATAAAACAGAACAGAAAACCAAACTTAATCATTACCGGCATGGGGCGGTTCAGGTGGGGGTATTGTTGGATTTACTACTGCACATTTGCTGTGCACCTTGCAGCATTTATAGTTGGGATTATTTTTCCGGATTGGGCTATCAACCGGGTGGTTTTTTCTTTAACCCGAATATTCACCCTTACCGGGAGTTTTCCAGTCGTCTGAAAGCGTTGCGCGAGCTTGCGCAAAATGAAGGGCGGCCTGTTACATTTGACGAACGGTATCTGATGGATGATTTTTTACGTCTGGCTGTTAGTGCCGGAAATGAACGCTGCCGCCTTTGCTATGAGATGCGATTATTGGAGACAGCACATAAGGCCAGGGAGGCGGAGATTGAAAATTTTACCACGACCCTGCTACTTAGTCCCTACCAAAAGCATGAATTGCTTAAAAGTGTGGGGGAGCAGGTAGGGGAGCAAACAGGGGTTAATTTTATTTACGCCGACCTCCGTTCCGGTTTCCGGGAGAGCATGGATCAAGCCCGGGAAAAAGAGCTCTACCGCCAGCAATACTGCGGTTGCATATTTAGTGAGAAGGAAAGATATTATAAGGGCAGTTAGATAGCAGGTAGCAGGTAGGGTAAAAACCACGTGCCCCGAAGATTTTGACTTTCCTACCCGCTACCTGCTATCTGCTACCCCCTAACCAACCATTACAGAGGTGATCTTAATTGTTTCAGCCTGAAAATTTTGGTAGGTTGCTGCTTGGGATTGGGGCAATTATTGCCCTGGCCGGCGTGGTGTTTTTACTCGGGGGCAAGCTGGGATTGGGGCGGTTGCCCGGGGATATCCTGATCCGCAGAGAGAACCTTACCGTTTTCTTTCCCATAACCACCATGATTGTAATCAGTATTGTGTTGACCCTGCTGTTCAGTCTTTTTCGGAGGTTATAAAAAATGAAAAAAGCCTACCGTGTTTTTTTAGGCGCTGTTTTGTTACTCCCCTTGCTGTTTCCCCTGCTTGCTGTTATTAACCACGGGGTCGCTTTGGGCGTGGCTTCGCCGCTCATGCGTGTGGGGATAAGTCTCACTGCTAACCACTTGGTAGTTACCCTGGAAAGGGGTGATGTAATCACCCACCAGGGAAATGGTGCCACAATCACCCTTTTGCCCGGCACGTACAGGCTGGAAAACAATGGCAGTGCTATCCGCATCAGTGATGCTGCTGGAAAAAGTTACGGTGTTTTTGATGGCCCGCTGCAGCTTGTCCCGGCACAGGGCACTTTTCAACTCGGTAACAGCCGCTATGGTAGTTCGTACCGGGGCTCACTCGAGATATTATTACGGGGTACTGATGGATTGACCGTTGTTAATCTTGTTGACATGGAGAACTATCTGCGAGGCGTTTTGCCCCGTGAGGTCATCCCAACCTGGGGCAATTACGGTGGTATGGAGGCGCTCAAAGCCCAGGCCGTGGCAGCCCGGAGTTATGCCCTTAATCACATGGCCAGAGGAAGCCATAGCAACGATCCTTATGATTTATGTGACACGCAACACTGCCAGGTTTACGGAGGTAAAGACGGAGAAACTGCTAACACAGATCGGGCCGTGGCAGAGTCGCGCGGTCGTATTCTGGCTTGGAACGGAAATCCGATCGAGGCTTATTTTCACTCCAACAACGGCGGCTATACAGAGAGTTCCGGAAACGTATGGATGACTTCGTTTCCATACCTGATTAGTCAACCTGATCCTTTTGATGATCCGGGAAACCCGAATTTACAGACCCATCCTCATGCTATCTGGGAAAAAGATGTTCCTGTGAAGCTTTTAAACAACCTGCTGGTGGGCAGTGGTGCATTAGCCACGGTGGAGGAGGTTAAAATCGCTTCTGTATTTCCCAGTGAGCGGGTAAATGAATTGCGCATTAGTGGCGGGGGAAAGACAGTTTCATTTTTAAAGGAGCGGGCTCGCACGGTTTTAGGCTTGCGCAGCCAACTGTTTAGTGTACGGGAGCAGCCCGAATCCCGCGTCTGGATTGCCTCAGCTAATACTAAAGAGAGTATGACTGAATTAGAAGGCAAATGGGCAGTAAGCGCCCATGGCATCAAGCGTATGCTCATGGGGGAAAGTTATTCAGCATTGGGTGTAGGCGGGCGGGACACTGTCCCCTATCTGGCTTATATTTTTGAAGGGAGAGGATGGGGGCATGGCATTGGTATGAGCCAGTACGGTGCGTACAACCGAGCCCGGGCAGGGCAATCTTACACGGAGATTCTCTCCTTCTACTATCCGGGAACACAGTTGCTTAATGCTTATTAAAAGATTAAAAACTAAGAACATAAAAAGAGAGCTAAGATTTTACATAACACACAAAAAGGCAGGAACTTGAACACGGAATTAACGGAAAAGAAGGATGCAAAGGGTATACACAAAACAGAATGCATAAAAGGGGCGGGGACAAGTCTTAAAGGCTGCTTGATATTATGGATAAAACAAAAAACGAAGAACTTAAAACAGAAGCGTTTAATTATAAATTGCCTGATGAATTGATTGCTCAGGAGCCATTGCTGCGGCGGGATGATTCCCGCCTGCTTGTTTTGCGGCGTCATAGTGGCGAGATTGAACACAGTAATTTCCGGCAAATCCCCCGTTACCTGGAGGCTGGGGATCTACTTGTGCTTAATGATTCACGTGTTTTTCGTGCCCGCTTGTTGGGCAGGAATAAAAGCGGGGGCGGGCCTGTTGAACTCCTACTGTTACGCCCGCAGGGAAACGGGCAATGGCAGGCACTATGTCAGCCGGGCAAAAGAACCAGAACAGGAGCAGTGCTCACTTTTGGTGAAGGGGAGTTGGAGGCGGAGGTGCTTGATACCACGGAGACAGGAGAGCGAATCGTTTCCTTCCGTGGAGATAAACCGCTGGAGAGTCTCCTGCCTTCACTTGGTCAGTTGCCCCTGCCCCCTTACATAAAAAAAGAGCTGCATGATGGTGAACGCTACCAAACAGTTTATGCCCGCTCCAATGGTTCAGTTGCTGCCCCCACTGCCGGGCTACATTTTACACAGCAACTATTTGATGACCTGAGACGACGGGGCATTGAGTGGACCTTTGTGACTTTGCACGTGGGACCGGGTACTTTTCGCCCTGTTAGGGCAGAATATGTGGCGCAGCACCATATGCATAGTGAACGTTTCTTTATGCAAGCGGCCACCGCGGCACAAATAAACCAGGTAAAGGAAAGAGGTTCCCGAGTAGTGGCTGTGGGAACGACTTGTTGCAGGGTGTTGGAGACGCTGGGCGAGACAGACGGACGGGTGCGCTGTGGCGAAGGAGAGACAGAGCTCTATATTACCCCCGGTTACCGTTTTAAAACAGTGGATGCTCTCATTACCAACTTCCACTTGCCTCGTTCCACTTTGCTAATGCTGGTCAGCGCCTTCGCCGGACGGGAAGAGACGTTTTGCGCTTATGCCGAAGCAGTAAAGGAGCGTTACCGATTTTACAGCTTTGGCGATGCAATGTTGATAATATAGAAGACATCTTTGGAATGGTTATCCTTGGGTAGCATAATTTGACAAAGCAGTTCGGATGATATAAATTATACAGGTAACAAGAGGGCTGACCTTGATCGAAAGAAAAATGGCATTTTACATTAGACTTTCGACTTTTGAAATTGGACTGGTTCCTGATTACATAACAGTTCTTTCGTAAAGCGGTGTTCAAATGGCTATAAAATGGCAAGTAACCGCCCGGCAGGGGCAGGCTCGTACCGGGCGGTTAGTGACAGCAAGGGGTGCAGTGGAAACACCCGTTTTTATGCCGGTGGGGACACAGGCGACGGTTAAGGCTATGACCCCGGAGGAACTGCGGGAGATAGGGGTAAACATGGTACTAAGCAATACGTACCACCTTTATCTGCGCCCTGGGACGGATATAATTGCCCAGGCCGGAGGTCTTCATGCGTTTATGAATTGGCCTTACCCCATCCTTACAGATTCGGGCGGTTTCCAGGTCTTCAGCCTCAGTCCTTTGCGTAAGGTGTCTGAAGAAGGGGTTACCTTCCGTTCCCATATTGATGGTTCAACCCACTTTTTTTCACCGGAAAAGGCGGTTGCTGTGCAGGAGGCCCTGGGCTCCGACATCATTATGCCATTGGATCACGTAGTTTCACATCCGTCATCCTACGGGGAAACGCGGGAGGCAATGGAGCGATCGGTCCGTTGGGCGCGGCGCAGCCAAAAGCGGCATCGCAATTCGCAGGAGCAGGCTCTCTTTGCCATTTTGCAAGGAGGTGTATACGGAGAACTACGGGAACAATGTTGCCGTGAAATGGTTAATATGGATTTCCCCGGCTATGCTATCGGCGGGTTGAGTGTTGGTGAACCAAAGAATGAGATGTATGCCATGCTGGAGATCGTGACGCCTTTGCTGCCACAGGAAAAACCCCGCTATCTAATGGGGGTGGGTTCGGCTGATGCTTTGCTGGAGGGAGTGCGCCGCGGTGTGGATCTCTTTGATTGCGTGTTGCCAACCCGTATTGCCCGTAATGGCAGAGTGATGGTGCCAAAGGGTTATCTTAATCTGCGCAATGCCCAATACGCAGCGGACTTGCGCCCCATTGACCCGTTATGCAGTTGTTATGTTTGCCGCCATTACAGCAGGGCCTATATCAAGCATCTGCTCAAAGCGGGAGAAATACTGGGCCTGCGACTCACAACCTATCATAATCTATATTACCTCAACTCCTTTATGGCAGATATTCGCTGCGCCATCAGGGAAAAAAGGTTAGATGAATTTGCCAGCGAATTCTGGGCCAGCTTTGGGCCTGATGCAGAAGAGGATGGGGGAGCAAATGAGTGTGGGACGGTAGGTCAAGTTCACCAGTAAATTCGAAATTATCATATTGAAAGGAGTGAAATGACTATGGAGCAACTATTAGCACAGGCAGGGGATGCTGCCAATCCTATTTTCGGGTTTTTGCCGATTATTCTCCTCTTTGTTATTTTCTACTTTTTGCTGATCAGGCCGCAGCAGCAAAATCAGAAAAAACGTAAGGAGATGCTCAGCAGTATTCAAAAGGGTGATCGGGTGGTAACTATTGGTGGTATTTATGGCATGATTAAAGAAATTAGAGAGGATTCAGTTGTCGTGCGTATCGCCGATAATGTAAACGTTAAAATGGCGCGGGTTGGAATTGATCGCGTGGTCAAGGATGAAGAGTAAAGTTAAACCAAATGGGGGTAAGGGTGTCACGGCATAATTGAGGTAGCAGATACATATAAGTTATAAGAAGGCTGGCCTTTGATGCCGGCCTTTTTATAAACTTACAGGAGGTGTCATTATGCCCGCCAGAGGACACTCCACTGCTCAGCAATACTCCCTGAATCCTTCCGTTAATATGCTGTTGCTCAGGGGCTTGCTCCGCTCCCTATTAATTTCATTAGGGTTCATTCTGCTTATCACTCTGCTTATGTTCTTATCACCCTTGCCGGAATGGATCGTTTCATACCTCATAGTGGCAGGGATGTTGGTCAGCATTATCTGCGGTGCCATGTACGTTGGCCGCAGGGTGGAGGCAAAGGGTTGGTTGCGCGGCGGTTATACCGGATTGTTATATATCGTTGTTATACTCTTATTAAGTTATATTCTACAGCTGGAACCGGAAATCGGGCTCAGCTTGCTGAGCAAACTTTTTCTCGGTTTTTCCTTCGGCTGTGTGGGAGGCATCCTCGGTATTAATTCATAGGTGCACAGGAGTCAGGAGTCAGGAGAAGTGCGGCAAAATATTTGCAGTCTGCCGTATTCTGATTATTGAATTCTGAATGCCTGGTATCTCATATTTTCCCGGATAGGAGCAGAAAGCCGATTAC
>SKTJ01000302.1 GCA_007122565.1 Syntrophomonadaceae bacterium
AAGTTGACCACTTATGCACTTTATGCGTTGCAGCATCGTGGTCAGGAGAGTGCGGGTATTGCCCTGAGCGACGGGCAAAAGGTTCATCTGCGCAGGGGGCCGGGATTGGTTTCAGAAAACCTGCCCAAATTTAAAGATTTGGAGACCATACCAGCTATTAGTGCCATCGGCCATGTACGTTATTCCACCACGGGCGATGCGAGGCCGGAAAATGCCCAACCACTGCTTATCAGTTACCGCCACGGCAGTATGGCTATAGCACATAACGGTAACCTGGTTAACAGTGAAGAATTGCGGGAGCGCCTGGAAAAAGAAGGTTCTATCTTTCAGACGACCACAGACAGCGAGTTAATCGCTCATCTGGTGGCCCGCTATGGCTATAACGATCTTGAAACCTCTCTTAAAGGTGTTATGCCGTATCTGCATGGTGCCTATTCTTTTCTCTTTCTCACAGAGGATAAACTTATTTGCATGCGCGATCCACACGGAGTAAGGCCCTTGTCTCTGGGGCAGTGGCAGGGTCATTATGTCCTGGCTTCGGAAAGCTGTGCCTTTGATACGATCGGGGCTGAATTTGTGCGTGATGTCAATCCAGGCGAAATGATCGTAATCGATCACGAAGGCCTGAAAAGCATACAAGTGCTTCCTGCACACCGTACAGCTCTTTGTATATTTGAATTTATTTACTTTGCCCGTCCCGACAGTAACATTGGGGGGGAAAACGTGCACATGGTGCGCAAAGAGCTGGGACGCCGCCTTGCCCGTGAATGCCCCGCCGATGCCGATGTGGTAACAGGCGTTCCCGATTCCAGCATGGCTGCTGCTTCCGGTTTTGCAGAAGAAGCGGGCCTTCCTTATGAGATCGGCCTGATTAAGAACCGTTATATCGGGCGCACATTTATCCAGCCGAGCCAACAGGTGCGGGACATCGGTGTGCAGTTGAAGTTAAACCCGGTGCAAAAAGTGGTGGAGGGGAAAAGTGTGGTTGTTGTGGATGATTCCATTGTGCGGGGAACGACCAGTAAGCGGCTTGTGGATATGTTCTTCAAGGCCGGAGCACGGGAAGTGCACCTGCGCATCAGTTCACCCCCCGTAATCTCCTCCTGTTATTACGGTATAGATACTCCGACCTACGAGGAACTAATTGCTCACCAACGGCAGGTCGAAGATATCCGGGCCAAGATTGGTGCTACGTCACTCGGTTACCTCAGTCAGGAAGGGATGCTCGGTGCCATGGGGTTACCGGGTGACCAATTTTGCGGAGCGTGCTTCAACGGGGATTATCCAATATAAAAAAATGCAGATATCAGAAGTCAGAAGTCAGTAGCCAGAATAAAAAGCGTAAGACAATAGAACTGATTTCCGGCTCACTGGCACACTGACATCTGACTTCCAGAATCAACGGGGGGAAGGTTTTTCATGCAAGGTGAAGGGTTTGATTATGACAAGGCGGGTGTGAATATTGAGGCCGGTGATGCGTTGGTGCAACGTATCAAAAAAATGGTGGGATCGAATTTCCGCTCCGGTGTACTGACGGAGATTGGGGGTTTTGCTGGCTTTTTTAAGCCGGAGTGGCAGTGTTACCGGGAACCGGTTTTGGCAGCGGCTACAGACGGAGTGGGGACAAAACTGAAGATCGCCATGCTAATGCATAAGCATGACACAGTGGGCATTGACCTGGTAGCCATGTGTGTTAATGATTTGGTGGTTCAGGGGGCTGAACCCCTTTTTTTTCTGGACTATCTGGCAGTGGGAAAGCTGGATGTTGATCAGGCAGCGTCAATAATCAGCGGCGTTGTTGAGGGTTGCCGCCAAGCCGGTTGTGCCCTGCTTGGCGGTGAAACAGCCGAGATGCCCGGATTTTATCCTCCCGGTGAGTATGATCTGGCGGGATTCGCTGTGGGAATGGGAGAGCGGGGCGGTATTCTCACCGGGGATAATATTACCCGCGGCGATGTTGTCATCGGTCTTCCGTCCAGTGGGCTGCACAGTAACGGCTATTCTCTGGTTCGTAAAGTCCTGTTTGAACATGCCGGCCTTACTGTGGATTCACTCTGTCCGCCCCTGCAATGTACGTTGGGAGAGGAGCTTTTAAAGCCTACCACCATCTATGTGTCCTTACTTCTGCCTCTGCTGCAGCAGTATCCTATCAAAGGGGTTGCCCATATTACCGGCGGCGGCCTGCAGCTAAACCTGCTACGCATTCTACCGTTTCATGTCCGGGCTCGCCTGGAAAAGAAAAGCTGGGAAATACCGGCAATATTTCATTTATTGCAGGAAAAGGGTAACATCAGTGAAGAAGAGATGTTTCGTACATTCAATATGGGAATCGGCATGGCTATGATTGCCCCCGCCACAGCAGCAGATGAAATCCTCAAAAGCGTCACAGCAAAGGGCAGCCAAGCTCTCATCATCGGACATATTGAGAAGCATGAGGGACAGGAGCCTGAGGTTGTAATAGCAGATATTTAGATAGAAGACAGGTGGGATAGAGTGTAGGGGTAGACCCTGTCCCCCACCGGTTGACGGTACATAAATGGTTTTGTAGGGGCGGCTGCCCAGGGTCGTCCGCCCCTACGGGGTTTGGCCCGCTTTATTTTGAGCGAGGTATGCGTGGGTTAGACATTTTCGATTTATTTCTTTTACTACCAACTATCCAACTACCCAACTATCTAACTTTATTAGGGGGGATATCATGCACCTGGCTGTGCTTGCATCAGGATACGGCAGCAATCTTCAGGCTATAATAAACGCGGTGCAGAGCAGGGAAATTGATGGCCGCGTCGTGGTGGTAATCAGCGATCAGTCAGACGCCTTTGCCCTGCAGCGCGCCAGGAATAAGGGTATTGAGGCACTCTTCATTGATCCGTCCTTATTTTCCGGCCGGGAAGCTTATGACAGGGAAATTGTGTCTCAACTTCAAAGACGGGAAGTGGAACTGGTGATCCTGGCCGGGTTTATGCGATTACTCAGCTCGCACTTCGTCAAAGAATTTAAATATAGAATCATGAATATCCATCCATCCCTGCTTCCCGCTTTCCCGGGATTAGATGGAGTTAAACAGGCCCTTGCGTACAGTGTAAAAGTAAGCGGTTGTACTGTTCATTTTGTGGATGAAGGACTGGATACGGGACCCATTATTCTTCAGGAAGCTGTTAATGTATATGACAGCGACACGGAAGACTCTCTGCTCCTGCGTATTCATACAGTTGAACATCGCCTCTATCCCCGGGCTGTTCAGCTATTAATTAAGGGGAAATTAAAAATGGATGGGAGAAGGTGTTTAGTGGATGAAAGTTAAAAGGGCGCTAATCAGTGTTTCTAATAAGGAAGGGGTAGTGCTCTTTGCCCAGGAACTGCAAAGTATGGGTTGGGAGATTATCTCCACCGGCGGTACGGCCCGCTCTTTAAGGGAGGCGGGATGCACTGTTAAGGATGTGAGTGAGCTTACTGGTTTTCCGGAAATTCTGGAAGGAAGACTGAAAACCCTCCATCCCCTCGTGCATGGTGGAATCCTGGGACGCAGGAGCGAGGAACTGCACCGGCAGCAAATGGAAGAGCACGGTATCAGTGAGATCGATCTGGTGGCGGTTAACCTCTATCCATTTATTGATGTTGTCAGTAAGGAGGGTGTTTCTTTGGAAGAGGCTATCGAAAACATAGATATCGGTGGTCCCACCATGGTCAGGGCGGCCGCAAAAAATTACCAGGATGTTATTGTTGTTGTAAACCCGTCTACATATAGCACCGTGATTGAAGAACTGCGCAGTAAGGGGGACATTTCTCCGAAAGCCCGCTTCAAACTGGCCGTAGGAGCATTCGCGCACACAGCTTTTTATGACAGTGTTATCAGTAATTACCTCCAAACCAGTTATATTGAAAATAAGGAGGGGATGTTTCCGCAGGAAATGACCCTTCCTTTTATCAAGGTGATGGACCTGCGCTACGGCGAAAATCCCCATCAACATGCCGCCTTCTTTAAAGAGCCTTTAGCACCCCGCGGCAGCCTGGCTGAAGCGAGGCAACTGCAGGGTAAAGAGCTTTCCTTTAATAATATCAACGATTTGCAGGCTGCCTGGGAGATGGTGGGAGAGTTTGATGAACCGGCAGCAGTGGCTGTGAAACATACCAACCCCTGCGGCGTGGGTCTTGGCGATACTTTAACGGAAGCCTACATAAAAGCCTACGAAGCGGATCCCGTTTCAATTTTTGGGGGAATTGTTGCCCTGAACCGGGAAGTGGATGAAAAAACGGCACAAGAGATGAAGAAGGTATTCCTGGAAGTGGTAGTGGCCCCCGCGTTTTCTGCTCAGGCGAAGGATGTCTTTGCTAAGAAGAAAGACGTTCGTCTTTTGGAGATTCCTTCCGGAGTGCGTAAAGAAAAAGGAACAGATTATAAAAAAGTAAGCGGTGGACTGCTGCTGCAGGACGATTTAAAAGAATCATACTCCACCGACCAGTGGAAAGGGGTTACAGACCGTAAGCCCACGGAGCAGGAGTTAAATGATCTGCTCTTTGCCCTGAAGGTTGTGAAGCACGTTAAATCCAATGCCATCGTTATTGCCAAGCGGGGTCAGACCCTCGGTATCGGGGCGGGCCAGATGAATCGTGTTGGTGCGGTAAAAATAGCCTCTGACCAGGCCCGGGAGAATATCAGGGGTAGTGTGATGGCTTCTGATGCCTTTTTCCCCTTTAAGGATGGGGTGGAAATTGCCGCGGCGGAAGGGGTTACGGCCATCGTGCAACCCGGAGGATCGCAGCGTGACGAAGAATCGATTGAAACCTGCAACCAATATAACATTGCCATGGTGTTCACAGGTAAAAGGTATTTTAAACACTAGGAGGTGCTGCCGGTGCGCATTCTCGTTGTAGGTGGAGGCGGGCGGGAACATGCTCTGATCTGGCAGTTGGTCAGAAGCCCGGGTGTGGAAAAGGTTTTCTGTGCTCCCGGCAATGGGGGGATTGCCTCTCTTGCCGAATGTGTTCCCATTGAAATTAATGCAACTGCTGCCCTGTTGGATTTTGCCCGGAAACAGCAGGTGGATCTAACGCTGGTGGGTCCGGAAGCGCCTCTGGTGGATGGGATCGCTGACTGCTTCCGTGAAGTGAACATGCTTATATTTGGTCCAGGCAGCAGTGGCTCCCGTCTCGAAGGGAGTAAAATCTGGACAAAACGGTTTATGGAGAAATACAATATTCCCAGTGCTGCTTTTATGGATTTTAACGATCCAAGTCAAGCATTGGCTTACCTGGAGAAAACAAATTATCCCACAGTTGTAAAAGCTGACGGACTGGCAGCGGGGAAAGGCGTCGTGGTAGCGGAGGACCGGGCTGCTGCCCAAAGAGCTGTACAGGAAATTATGGTGGATAAGGTGTTTGGCCGTGCCGGTGATTCCATTGTAGTGGAAGAATGCCTGCAGGGAGAGGAGCTGTCCCTATTTGCCATAACTGACGGGGATACCTTCATTATGCTACCCTCAGCACAGGATCACAAGGCCGCTTACGAGGGTGACCGGGGACCAAATACTGGAGGTATGGGCGCCTATTCCCCTGCGGGAATATTTACACCCGAATTGGTTGAAGCGGCAGAAAAAAATATATTCATGCCCGTCCTGAAGGGATTGAGACAGGAGGGGATAGAGTTTCGCGGTGTGCTTTTTGCCGGTTGTATGCTTACAAGGGAAGGCCTGAAAGTGCTGGAGTTTAATGTCCGTTTTGGTGACCCGGAGACGCAGGTCATTTTGCCCCGCCTCAGTTCGCCATTGTTACCCCTGCTGTTACATACGGCCAGGGGTGATCTCGCGAGCCTGGAAACGCCGCGCTGGTCCCCTGAAGCAGCTGTTTGCGTAGTCATGGCAGCGGGAGGTTATCCGGGCATTTATGAAACGGGGAAGGTAGTTCAAGGCCTCGAGAATGTGCAGTTGGAAAAGGCCGTTGTATTTCACGCCGGCACTACTAAAAAGGACAATAGGATTGTGAGCAGCGGTGGCAGGGTGTTGGGTGTTACAGCTTGGGACGCGGACTTGAAAACGGCACAAAAACGTGCCTACAGCCTTGCAGAGACAATTCAATTTGAGGGAGCGTATTACCGCCGTGATATCGCACATCGTGCCCTGTCGCGCTAAAATACTCAGATTTGGTTCATAATATAAGGGGGAGGAGGTTATAGCTGCCATGGATAAGGAAACTGCACGCCAGCGGCTGGAGGTTCTGCGTGAACAAATTACGGAGCACAACTATCATTACCATGTGCTCGATGCGCCGCGCATCAGTGATAAGCAATTCGACCAGTTAATGAAAGAACTCATGGATCTGGAAACTATCTATCCCGATCTTGTAACCAGTGATTCCCCGTCCCGGCGGGTTGGCAGCAATCCTCTTACGGCGTTTGCGGAAGTGCAACACGCTGTTCCCATGCTCAGTCTCGATAATGCTTTTTCTGAAGATGATATTTCCGCTTATTACCAGCGGCTGCAAAAAAGTCTCGGTCTTGAAGAGTTTGCCCTGGTTGGTGAGCCGAAAATCGATGGTTTGGCTGTCTCCCTTTATTATGAAGATGGCAGGTTTGTCCGCGGGGCCACGCGCGGGGATGGAACGCAGGGTGAGGATATTACAGACAATCTCTGCACAATCTGGAGCCTGCCCCTGCGCCTGCGGGAAAAGATACGGGCTGAAGTGCGCGGTGAGGTATTCATGCCGCGGGACGGCTTTGAGCGCCTGAACATAGTGCGCGGGCAGGAGGGGCTGACGCTTTTCGCAAATCCACGCAACGCTGCAGCCGGCTCGCTACGCCAACTGGATCCGGCCATAGCAGCAAAACGGCCGCTTGATTTTTTTGCTTACAGCCTGGTGAATTTCACCGGGGAAGGAGCGGAAAGTCAGTGGGAGATCCTCGCTAACCTTAAAAAGTTGGGGTTTAAGGTTAATAAGCTTGTTTCCCTGCTCAATGGGTTGAACGATGTCTTGCATTATCATCAGCACATTAGCGATTTGCGCTCCCGCTTGCCCTATGAGATTGACGGGGTCGTCTTTAAGGTGAATGAACTGGCATATCAGGAGAAAGTAGGTTTTACCAGCAGGGCTCCCCGCTGGGCCATCGCTTATAAGTTTACGGCAGAGGAAGGGATAACACGGATCAAAGATATTACGGTTAACGTGGGCCGGACTGGGGCGATCACGCCCCTGGCCGAGTTGGAACCCCTGCTTCTTTCCGGTTCTGTAATCAAGCGGGCCAGCCTGCACAATGAGGATATTATTCGGGAAAAAGACGTAATGATCGGTGATAAGGTGGTGATACATAAAGCCGGGGAAGTGATTCCGGAAATCATTAGGGTTTTAAGGGAAGAGCGCAGCGGCAGTGAACGACCCTTTACCATGCCGGAGCGTTGCCCTTCATGCCACAAAGATGTAAAACGCATCCCCGGTGAAGCCGCCCTCCGTTGTCTTAATCCCGCATGTCCCGCCCAGGCAGTGGAGCGAATCATCCACTTTGCCTCCCGCAGGGGTATGGATATTTCCGGGTTGGGAGAAGCGCTTGCGGCACAGCTTTACCAATCCGGGCTGGTCAATGATGTGGGCGATCTTTATGCCCTTACTGCAGCTAAACTGGCAGGGTTGGAACGCATGGGAGAGAAATCTGCCGCCAACTTACTTGATGCGCTGGGGCGAAGCAAGACAAACCCGCTGCACCGTCTCCTATATGCCATGGGCATCCGCTTTGTGGGCGAACGGACGGCACGACTGCTCGCAGCTCATTTTGGCAGCCTGTGGCGCGTTGCTGCTGCATCTTATTACGAACTAACTGTGCTTAAAGACATGGGGCCACAAATCGCTTTTTCACTGCAAAACTTTTTCCAGCGGGAGGAAACGGGTATTATTATTGAGAAGCTAAAGGCGTCCGGTGTCAATTTTCAGGAGGAACGGGCAGAAGAAATTCAATCTACCCTGGCGGGGAATAGTTTTGTACTTACGGGGACGCTGCAACGTTTTTCACGGGAGCAGGCCAGAGAAGCCATTGAGCAGCGAGGCGGAAAAGTGCTATCCAGCATAAGTAAAAATGTAGACTATCTGATTGCGGGAGAAAAAGCCGGTTCCAAGCTGTTAAAAGCACAGGAACTGGGTATAAATGTGCTAGGAGAAGAAGATCTGGAGAAGTTACTTAATGGCTAATTAATCCTCAATTATTTGCACGGATACATTTTGGGGAGTTAATGTCGCGGGTGTTCTTTTACCAGTCTTATCGCTTTGGTAATTGCTCCTATTATGTCTATATACTTTTGCATATCAAGCATATCTGCTTTGGCGTAAGAAGCTCCCTTTGCGGTGACAATATAACGGGGAGGTAGATTATTCAGGGCAATGGCGGCAACATCGAGTTTACACTGATCACAATTACACATACCTTCTTTTTGCAGATATTCAGGCACAGCATCCACAACTATTTCTTCGATAAGATTGCGCATTAAAGGCATTTTAATCTCCTCCTTATTTTCACCTGCATTTACCAGTTTGTATTCTACATAGAAGCTGTCATTCCTGCTATTATTTTTCAGGAGGTGAAAAAATGAAGGTTAACAAAAAAGATGTTGAACATGTAGCTGCATTGGCCCGGCTCACTTTCTCTTCCGAGGAACTGGAACTTTACACGGAGCAATTCAATGATATACTCGATTATATTAACCGGTTAAATGAGGTGGATCTGGAAAATGTTGAACCGACCAGCCACGTTCAGCCTCTGAAAAATGTGTTACGGGAAGATTGTGCCATTACCAGCAGTACTGATCTGCGGGAAGCGGTTCTGCGGGAAGCTCCGGCAGCGGAACATGGATATTTTAAAGTACCGCCTGTAATTGAATGAAGCAAAGAACGGGGGAAAACATTTGGAATTATATACGATGACTGCTTATGAAGCAGCACAGTCCCTGCAGCGCAGAGAGGTGAGCTCGCAGCAATTGGTGAAAGCCGTATATGAGCGTATTGAAGCTGTGGAGCCCGCAGTGCGTGGATTTATTACCGTCCTCGAGCAGGAGAAAGCGCTGGCGGCGGCAAGCCGGGCGGATGAGTTATTGGAAAAAGGGCAGGCTCCTTCACCCCTTACCGGTATTCCCATGGCCCTGAAAGATAATCTCTGTACTAGTGGAATTCCCACCACCTGTGCGTCCCGGATGCTGTCAGATTACCGCCCCCCGTACGATGCGTTTGTGGCTGCAAAACTTCAGGCAGCGGGGACAGTTCTTGTGGGGAAAACTAATATGGATGAATTTGCCATGGGTTCTTCCACGGAAAATTCTGCATTTCACATCACGCTAAACCCCTGGGACGGGGAGCGGGTACCGGGAGGGTCGAGCGGCGGTTCGGCTGCAGTGGTAGCTGCGGGAGAGGCTTTTTTTGCCCTTGGTTCGGATACGGGCGGCTCTATTCGCCAACCCGCTTCCCTTTGCGGTGTGGTTGGCCTTAAACCCACTTACGGAAATGTTTCCCGTTATGGCCTTATTGCTTTTGCCTCATCCCTGGATCAGATCGGCCCTTTAACCAGAGATGTACGGGACGCTGCACTCGTCCTCGACATTATTGCCGGGCATGACGCACGGGACTCTACCTCCGTTCCCCGGGAAAAGGAGCACTACGCTGATTATCTCGGCAAAGAGGTGAAAGGTTTTAAAGTAGCCTTACCTGTTGAATGTTTCGGGGAAGGACTGGAAAAGGAGATAAAAGATGTAGTCATGCAGGCTGTGGGGAAGTGTGCCGGTCTTGGGGTTCAGATGACTGAAGCATCTGTGCCCAGCACCAAGTATGCCCTTCCCGCCTACTATCTGGTGGCTCCCGCCGAAGCCTCATCAAACCTGGCTCGTTATGACGGGGTCCAGTACGGCTTGAGCGTACGGGATGAAGAAAACCTGCTCAGCCTCTACTGGTCTACACGGAAGCAGGGTTTTGGTGCGGAGGTAAAAAGGCGGATTATGCTTGGAACTTACGCTCTTAGTTCCGGTTATTATGACGCCTATTATTTGAAAGCGCTGAAGATGCGTACCCTGATCCGGGAAGAATTTGTAAAATTATTTAAGGACCATGATTTTATCGTTACGCCAACTTCGCCTACGGTGGCTTTTAAAATAGGGGAGCAAAAAGATGATCCCCTTACCATGTATTTGAACGATATCTACACAGTAACAGCAAATCTTGCCGGCTTCCCGGCCATCTCCATCCCCTGTGGTTTTGTTGAAGGAATGCCTGTGGGGTTGCAGGTGATCGGCCGGCCCTTTGACGAGGGACGGATGCTCCAGTTTTGTTATTGCCTGGAGGATCTCCTGGGGATTAAAGGCCGCCTGGCTACTATCGATATAAAGGAGGGAAAATAGTGCCAGGTGCATACGAGGTCGTTATCGGCCTGGAAGTACATGTGGAACTACATACTGCAAGCAAGATATTTTGTTCCTGCCCCAACAAGTTCGGCAACGCTCCCAATACGAATGTTTGTCCCGTTTGTCTGGGCCTGCCCGGCACCTTGCCTGTTTTCAATAAGAAAGCGCTGGAATTGTCATTGCGGGCTGCTCTGGCCCTGGATTGCCAGGTCAACCCTTTCAGCCGTTTTGCCCGAAAAAATTATTTCTATCCTGACCTGCCCAAGGCGTACCAGATTTCCCAGTATGAATATCCCATAGCCGGAATCGGGTCCCTGGATATTTTTAAAGACGGCGAACTGGTGCGCACTGTGAGTATTGAGCGCTTGCATTTGGAAGAGGATGCGGGTAAGTTGCTGCACGATGATGCAAATTTATCTTCCTATGTGGATTATAACCGCTGTGGCGTACCCCTTATTGAAATAGTAACCGCCCCGGATATCCGTTCATCAGAGGAAGCCCGTCTTTTCCTGGAATCTTTGCGACGCATCCTGCTCTATACGGAAATATCCGACTGCAAGATGGAGGAGGGGAGTCTGCGCTGTGATGCCAATATCTCCCTGCGGCCCCCGGGAACGGAAGCTCTGGGAAATAAAGTGGAAATCAAAAACATGAACTCTTTCAAAGCAGTACAGCGGGGCCTGGATCATGAGGTGGTGCGGCAAACAAAGATTCTGGATAAGGGGGGGCGTGTCTCCCAGGGGACGCGTCGCTGGCACGAGGATAAGGGATTAACCAGCGAGATGCGCAGTAAGGAAGAAGAGCAGGACTACCGCTACTTCCCCGAACCGGACCTGCCACCGGTGGTTGTGGATGATGCGATGCTTAAAAAGATCAAGAATACATTACCGGAGCTGCCCGTAGCACGTTATCAACGTCTCATGGCAGACTATGGCCTCTCTGCCTACCAAGCGGAGATAATCACGACAGAGCGGAGCCTTGCCGATTTCTTTGAAGAGACTCTGCATCACTACTCTCAGCCTCAAAAGGTGGCAAACTGGCTCCTCGGGGATGTTTTAAAGGTTATCAACCTGGATGCAAAAGAGATAGATGATACTCTCTTTACCCCCATCCACCTGGCGGAGTTGTTGGATTTGATTGATGGGGAGCAGATTAGCGGCCCCACGGCGAAGGAAATCCTTGAAGAATGTTTTAAAGATGGTAAAATGCCCGCGGTGATTATGGAAGAAAAAGGGCTGGGACAGATTAGTGATACAGATGAACTGGCGAAGGTTGTAGCTGTGGTGTTGGAAGAGAACCAATTAGCGATAAAAGATTATCATGAAGGTAATAAGAAGGTCATTACTTATCTGATGGGAAACGTGATGAAGATCACAGGCGGAAAAGCCAATCCCCAGCTGGTAACTGCCATGCTGAAGGAAAGACTGGATAAATAGATTAAAAGAATTAACCACAGAACTCACATAAAAGGGCGCACACATAGAGGCACACAATAGAAATAGCAAATGTAGGGGCGGACGACCCTGTCCGCCCGCAAGGGTTACGGAATACATGGTTAAATTTCCATCATTGTAAGGGGAGATGATTTGCTTGGGTGAAACTGGTGTTTATCCACCACCGGAGCACTTTAGGAAAGATGCGCTGCTTACTGACGATTTACTCTACCGGCGCGCGAGGGAAAAAGACCGGTTGCAGTTTTGGGCGGAAATGGCGGATGAACTGCACTGGTTTAAGAAATGGGAGCGGGTGCTTGACGATAGTAAAGCACCATATTACCGCTGGTTTGTGGGCGGGAAATTAAATGTCAGTTATAATTGCCTGGACCGGCATGTCAATTCCTTTCGCCGCAACAAGGCCGCCATCATTTTTGAGGGGGAGGATGGCGCCGGGGTTACCCTCACCTACCACCAGCTTTACCGTGAAGTAAACCGTTTTGCTGCGGTGATGCAAAAAATGGGGGTGGGACGGGGGGACCGGGTGGTCATCTATATGCCTATGGTGCCGGAGGCGATTATGGCCATGCTGGCTTGTACCCGTGTAGGAGCGGTTCACAGCGTTGTGTTTTCAGGATTTAGCACGGAGGCCCTGCAAAAGCGCATTACTGATTTGGATGCCAAGCTTTTGATCACCGTGGACGGGGCTTTTCGCCGCGGAAAATTCATCCCCCTTAAAGATAATGCTGAGCAGGCCATCTGTGCCTGCCAATGTATCGATAAAACCCTGGTGGTTAAACGTGTCGGCAATGATGTGAACATGCAGGAAGGCAGGGATTTCTGGTATCATCAAATGGTTGAGGATACCCCCCTTTATTGTCCTCCTGAGGAAATGGACGCTGAAGATCCCCTCTTTCTCCTTTACAGCAGTGGAACCACCGGCGCACCCAAAGGCATTTTGCATACAACAGGCGGTTATCTCACGGGTGTTTATACCACCTACCGCTACATTTTCGACTACCGGGAAGAGGATGTATTTTGGTCAACATCCGATATCGGTTGGATTACAGGCCAGAGCTATATAGTTTATGGTCCCCTTGCCAACGGGGCCACAATCGTGCTCTATGAGGGGACACCGGACTACCCGGAGCGTGACCGCTTCTGGGAGATCATTGAAAAATATGGGGTAACCGTTTTTTATACGGCACCCACAGCTATCAGCACATTTATGCGCTGGGGTACTGATTGGGTGAAAAAACGGGATCTTTCCAGCCTGCGCCTCCTCGGCTCAGTGGGTGAGCCGATCAAGCCTGATACCTGGAAATGGTATTATGAGCATATCGGACAAAAGCGCTGCCCCATCGTTGATACTTGGTGGCAGACTGAGACGGGAATGATTATGATTTCCCCCCTACCCGGGGTAACCTCCCTTAAACCCGGATCAGCCACACTACCTTTCCCCGGTATAGATCTGGATATTGTTGATGAGAAAGGAAATACCCTTCCCGATGGGGAGGCCGGCCACCTCTTGATCAGTTCTCCCTGGCCTGCAATGCTGCGCACCCTTTACAACGACGGGGAGCGCTATGAAAAGGCATACTGGAGGCAGTTCCCCGGACGTTTTTATACGGGTGACGGGGCACGCCGGGACGATGACGGGTATATCTGGATTCTCGGCCGCCTCGACGATGTGATCAACGTCTCCGGTCACCGACTCAGTACCGCCGAGATAGAAGGAGCCCTCGTAGACCATGAACATGTGGCGGAAGCGGCTGTAATTGGCAAGGCCCATGAGATTAAAAATCAGGCCATTTCTGCCTTTGTTACTTTAAATGAGGGAATAGAAGGGACGGAAGAACTGACCCGGGATCTTAAAGCCCATGTTACTAAAAAAATTGGTGCCATTGCCCGCCCCGATGATATATTCCTCACCGCTGAATTGCCCAAGACACGCAGTGGTAAGATTATGCGCCGTCTGCTGCGCGATATTGCTGAAGGGCGTGCCCTCGGAGATACCAGCACACTGCTGGACGCAGACGTAATTGCCGGGATCAAACGCAATTATGATGGGGAAGGTTAAAAGAATGTCACAAGTCGAATATCGAATGTCTAAAGTCTAAATATAAAGAATGTAAGTCAAACATAAAGGCACACAAAAAAGGCTTGGTTAATGTACAAGGGGCGGACGACCCTGTCCGCCCGCAAACGTTTGCCATGCTGAACCTAAGGAGAATCTTTGAATAAGAAACCGTTGAAACCTGATGTTTCGGAGATCATGCGCCTCTTGGCTGAGAGCTATCCCCAGGTGCAAACGGCGCTACAGTACCGCACCACATTTGAACTGCTGTTGGCGGTAATCCTATCTGCCCAGACTACCGATCGTCAGGTAAATACGATTACAGCAGGACTTTTTCCAATGATTAAAGAGGGCCCCCCTGCTGTTCTGGCAATGGGACAGGAAAATTTGGAAAAAGCGATTAAGAGTTGTGGCCTCTACCGTCAGAAAAGCCGTCAGATTATGGAGACGTGCCGCTTGCTGGTGGAGCAATACGGGAAAGAGGTTCCCAGCACCCGGGAAGATCTCATGCTCCTGCCCGGTGTGGGCCGCAAGACGGCAAACATTATTTTGAGCACCGCTTTCGGTGTACCTGCTTTAGGTGTGGATACACACGTAATGCGTGTCAGTCGCAGGTTAGGGCTGGCAGTGGGGAAAAATGCACGCAATATCGAAGATGAACTGTGTAAAATTATTCCCCCTTTCTTATGGGGGGAAACCCACCATCGCCTTATAGCGCACGGCAGAGCAATCTGCCGCGCCCCAAAACCCATGTGTATCAAGTGTCCCCTTGCTGCAAACTGCATTTTTTATCTGGATAATCAGTGAAAAAAGAGGAATATTTAAACGCAGGAAGAATATTCATAGGGTTGTTAATTGCGTAGTTTTTAGAATGTTACTTAGGAGGCATAACATGGAAGCATATCGGGTGGAAACGGATAAGCTTTACAAGAAATGCGATCCCCAAATCTTTGAGTTTGAAACCACTGAGGAGGTCCCGCCCCTGGAGGGTATTCTTGGCCAGGAGCGGGCAGTCCGGGCTACGGAATTTGGGCTGCGCATTAAGAGATATGGTTACAATATCTTCCTCACCGGTCATACGGGAACGGGCAAAATCAGTTATGCCCGTAAGGTAGTTGAGGAGATGGCTGAAAAAGAACCTGTGCCCGACGATTGGTGTTATCTTTATAACTTTAAAAATCCGGGGGAACCACTGAACCTCAATTTGCCTGCCGGAATGGGGAGTGTTTTTTCACGGGACATTGATGATTTGCTCGAGGAATTAAACGAAGTAATCCCCAAAGCTTTTAATACAGATGAATACGAGCGGCTAAAGGGATCCCTTTATAAAGAGTTTCAGGATATACGTTCAACGCTCATGGAAGAACTGAACAAGGTGGCCCAGGAAAATGGTTTTATGCTCAAGCGGACCGGCACCGGTTTTTTAACACCCGTTCCTTTAAAAGACGAGAAGGAGATAAGCGAAGAGGAGTTTAGTCAGCTGCCGCAGGAAGAAAGGGAAGTACTGGAGAAAAAGTCCACCGAGGTTCAGCTCAAGTCCATGGAGATTGTACGGAAGGTGCAAAATGAAGAAAAACTCCTTAAAGAACAGTTCCGTGAACTGGAACATAAAACAGGATTACATGCAGTGGGACATATTATTGCAGAACTGAAGGAGAAATACAATTCATTTCCCAAAGTGGAGTACTACCTGGATCTGCTACAGGAAGATGTGCTGGAAAATCTAGCCGATTTTCGGGATGATGATGAGGAAAAGCAAATGCCCTTTCCCTGGATGAAACGGGAGACAACCGCCACCAAGTACGTGGTAAACCTCGTAATCGATAACAAGGATGCGAAAGGTGCCCCGGTGGTAGTGGAGTCAAACCCCACTTATTATAATCTTGTGGGGCGGGTAGAGTATGAAAACAAATTAGGTATGGTCACTACCGACTTTACCATGATCAAAGGCGGCGCCTTTCACCGCGCCAATGGTGGCTATCTGATCCTGCAAGCCAAGGATCTGCTGCTTAATTTTCAGTCATGGGAAGTATTCAAGCGTATCCTGAAAACAAAGGAACTGCGCATTGAAACCATTGCGGAGCAGTACTCCATGCTTACCATGGCTACGCTGAAGCCCGAAGCCATACCTCTTAATATAAAAGTAATTATTATTGGTAATCCCTACCTTTATCAAATCCTTTACCGCTATGATGACGACTTCCGTAAGCTCTTCAAAATCAAGGCCGACTTCGATATCGAGATGGATCGTTCCCTGAAGAATATGACGAAAATGGCCAATTTTATCTCCACCCACTGCCAGCGGGAAGGGGTGAGGCATTTCGACCGTAGCGGCGTGGCACGCATGGTTGAATACAGTTCCCGTTTGGCTGAACACCAGGAAAAACTGTGTACCTGTTTTAACGAAATCGTGGAACTTCTCTACGAAGCCGATGCCTGGGCAGAAATTGAAAACCAGGATATTGTGGGTGCGGCCCAGGTAGACCGGGCAGTCAGGGAGAAAATATTCCGTTCAGATAAGTACGAGAAGAAACTGCTCGAGATGTTGGAAGAGGGGCGGTTACTCTTTGATTTCACCGGAGAAAAGGTGGGTCAGGTCAACGGTCTGGCCATTCTGGATATAGGTGATTTTGTTTTCGGTAAGCCATCCCGCATCACCGCTTCCACATATTTAGGACGGCGCGGCATTGTTAATATTGAACGGGAAAGCAAGTTGAGCGGTCGTATTCACGACAAGGGTATACTCATTATCAGCGGTTATCTTGGCCAAAAGTACGCCCAGAATATACCCTTAACCCTTTCCGCAAGTCTGTGCTTTGAACAGTCATACGAAGGGGTGGAGGGAGATAGCGCCTCCAGCCCCGAGCTTTATGCCCTCCTCTCCAGCATTGCCGGAATTCCCCTGAAGCAGAACCTGGCCGTTACCGGCTCCGTGAACCAGAAGGGCGAGATACAACCGGTTGGGGGAATTACACGTAAAATTGAAGGTTTTTTTGCCGCCTGCAAGATTGCCGGGCTAAGTGGTGATCAGGGTGTGCTCATCCCCCATCAGAATTTGGTGAACCTCATGCTTGAGGACGAAGTGTTGCAGGCAGTGCAGGAAGGAAAATTCCATATTTATGCAGTGAAGTCGGTGGAAGAGGGGATGGAAATTCTCACCGGTATACCGGCAGGAGAGCGGAACGAAGACGGGAATTATCCGGAGAAGACAATCAACTTCCTGGTAGAAAAGAAGCTTAAAGATTTTAACGGTTTACTGGAAAATCAAGGACGGGAGCCTGACAAGGAACCTGATAAAGAGCCTGAAAAGGAGCCTGAAGACGATACGGACAAAGACCCTGAAGACGATACGGACAAAGACCCGGTAATTGAATAAATGAAAGCATACAGCGGACTGGCCCGGGTCTATGATTACCTCCTGTCAGGTGTGGATTACGAGGAATGGGCCGATTATCTGGAGGAACTATTTATTTGCTTCAACGTGGACCCCAGGCAACGCATACTTGACCTTGCCTGTGGAACGGGTAATTCCACGTTGCCTTGGGCAGAGCGGGGGTATGATGTGTGTGGTGTGGATATCTCTGAAGAGATGCTTGCAGTGGCACGGGATAAAACCGGTGCCCGAAACTTGCCCATACGTTTTATCCAACAGGACCTGCGCCGCATGTCTCTGCCGGAACAGGGTGATGTGGCTGTCCTCTATCAGGATGGGCTCAATTACTTGCTAAATACAGCAGATCTGCGCCAGGCCTTCCGCAGTATCTACAAGTGTCTGCGTCCCGGCGGTTATTTTATCTTCAACGTGAACATGGTGGATTTGCTCCCCACCGGGCAATCCCCTCAGATATCCTTCCTTGATGAATCTGAAATGACGCTTGTTTGGGAGAGCGCCTACACTAATGAAGAAAGTATCTGGCGTATACATTTGATTGCCTTTTTGAGGGAAAACGGAGGTAAATACTACAAAATTGAGGAGGAACACCGGGAACGGTCCCACTCCCGGAAAGAACTGGAGACAATTTTTACGGAAACGGGTTGGTGTCTGCAAGCCTGTCTGAAAGCATTTACCCTGAACGAGCCCACACCGCAGGAGCGGAACATCTTTTATGTCATTCAGCGGGAGGGTATATGAATATTGTCCTTGTTGAGCCGGAGATTCCTCAAAATACGGGAAATATTGCCCGAACTTGCGTGATGACCGGATCCACGCTTTACCTTGTGGGAAAGCTCGGGTTTTCTCTGGATGATCGCTATGTGCGGCGGGCCGGACTGGATTACTGGCCTTATTTAAAGTATTTTTGTTATGATAACTTGTCTGCTCTGCATGACGAATTCAGCAACCAGAATTTCTACTTTTTTAGTACCAAGGCAAAAGGACGTTGGTATACTCATATTTCTTACGATTATGAAGATTTTCTTGTTTTTGGTAAAGAGACATCCGGTTTACCTGAGGAGTTGTTGCAAAGGGAGGCGGAATCTTCACTGCGCATCCCCATGATCGAGGAGGTTCCCCGTTCCTTAAATTTGTCCAACTCTGTTGCTGTCGTTGTATATGAGGCTCTGCGCCAACAGGGATTTCCCCACATGCGGTGATTGATCAGGAGTTATAAGTCAGATCGTAATAAAATGTGGACATAATAATACAAGGCGGCATTTTGCCCCCTTGTATTAAGATACTTTTTAAAATTATAACATTTAGTTACTGCAACACCATTAATAGCAAACAGCACTCTGTTAAGATTGTTCGGCATCAACATTTTTGCGGGCGAAAAGGAAATATGCATTGTAGAGAGCAACGATTATGCCGAGGATAATGTTGTTTGCAGCCAGTGTGGTCGGGGCCATGATCGGCGTAAAGTTTACAATTGCCAACCAGATTCCCACGATCAGGTGGATAATGTGAAATGTACTCATCAAGTTTTCCCCTCCTTTCGTCAAATAGCTTAACCAGATATTTGGAAATTATACAGGTAAACCTTATCCGGTAGAGCGTAGCTGCGATGCTAAGCCGCCCATATCCATTACTTTCGCATTAGAAAATCAACCAGGGCAGGTGAAATTGTTGACGCTAGAGCAAAAAGGTGATTTTATTAAGTTTATAGGCACGGCGGGGGCCCGCTTTGTGGTCTCAAGGCAACTAAGAGCTTCCGGCGGTCTCTGGTTTGCTCTGGGAGGTGAGAAGATTCTCATCGATCCTGGTCCCGGTTCACTGGTAAAATGCCTCTCTTCCCGCCCTAAAATGGACCCGGCCGGCCTAAATGGTATAATTCTTACACACCGGCACTTGGACCATTCCAATGATGTAAACGTGATGATCGAAGCCATGAGTAATGGGGGGAATAACAAGGGAGGTTTTTTATATGGGCCCAAGGATGCTTTCTCAGGGTCCGATCCTGTTGTTCAGCGATATGTCCGGTCCTTTCTCGGAGAAGAGGATTATCTGGAAGCCGGGAAGCAGATCAAACGGAGTTCATTTATTCTGAAAACACCGGTGCGACATAAACACCCTGTTGAGACGTATGGATTGCAGTTTTTCTTACCTTATGGAAACATATCCCTAATTGCTGACACTGCTTACTTTCCCGAACTCATTGAACACTACCGGGGAGCAGATATCCTGATTATCAATGTGGTTATTTACCAAGATAATGTACCCAAAAAAATTTACCATTTGAACCTTAATCAGGCTAAAGAGCTGATACGGGGGATTAAGCCACAACTTACCATCCTCACCCATTTTGGCTTGTCCATGCTCAAGGAAAAACCATATCTTCTTGCCCGCACGTTACAGGAAGAACTAAAAACTAGGGTTGTTGCCGCAAGCGACGGCCTTACGGTCCCCCTGGGAAAGTCGAATGCCGAAAGTTAAAAGGTGAAAGTCGAATAACCTAGGGCGCAAGTAAATAATTTTAAACGTCAAATTCCAAAAACAAGGTGTTATTTCTAACCGAAGCGCTTGGTTTATAGATTTTAGATCTTAGACTTTCGACAACCGATTTTTGATATTTGACTGGGGGGTCCATCATGTTCGTAGGCATTTGCCAACTGGGATTAATCCTCCCCGAAGGAAGATCACTGAAAGACAAACGGAGCGTGGTCAAGAGCATCCGGGAACGGCTCCGTCATCGTTTCAATATTTCCATCGCGGAGGTGGGGCAACACGATGCGTTAAGACGTGCGGAAATCGGCTTTGCAGCCGTCAGTAATGAAACGGTTTACCTTGAAAGCTTAATTGACAAGATCATTAACTACATTGAAAGTGACGGCCGCGTGGAGATTAATACTATAGACCGGGAGATCCATAAAAACGGATGTTGAAATCACCAAGCTCTATCCAATCCGTGCATTTTTCCACATCCACATGATCAACCCGTCCGCGGGGTGCGTTTTTTAAGGAATTTATAAACAAATCAAGCCTGTCTCTCTCTCCCTGAACTACGCATTTTACCCGACGATCCGGGGTATTCTGCACATAACCCCGAAGCCCCATTCTTTCGGCCAGATCATTTACGTAATAGCGCATGCCCACACCCTGGACGATTCCCTCCAGATAAATGCAAAGTTGTTCTTCTGCTTGCAAGATATTCCCCTCCTGAAGCCATATTTTGCATAAATATTAAATGACGGCGGCTTAACTGTCAAGCGCTTACGTTTATTGACAGCGAAATAAGAACATAATATAATAAACTGGATTTCATAGCAAGGAGAGATACAAGACGCATGTTTAATGGCAAAACAGTGCGCGAAGTAAGGGAAGAAAAAGGCTATTCGTTGGCTGAGCTGTCAAAAAAGGCGGGGATTTCTGTTTCCTATTTGAGCGAGATTGAGCGGGGCAGTAAAAGGCCGTCTCTTAAAACTGTAGAGAAGTTGGCTTCTTCCCTTAATATAGCCACGGGAGAGTTTATAAAAGGTGAAGAACAAGACACCATTGGCCTGGGGGTACGTATCCGTCTGTTGAGGGAAGAACGGGGTATGAGCTTGCAGGATTTGGCCACTGCTACAGGTCTTTCTTACTCCTATATCTGTGAAATAGAACGGGGACTGGTAGACCCCTCACTACGGGCCTTACGCAATACGGCTAAGGCGCTTCATGTTCCTGTGAATCGCATCAATGCGCCGGATAGCTCTCTGGGCGGGAAAATTACCCGGGTGCGGGAGGAGTTCGGCATGAAACAGTCCCAGTTGGCAAAAAAAGCCGGTGTGTCCCCGGGAATGATTGGCCAACTTGAACAGGGAAAGGTGCAGCCTTCGCTGCAGACAGTGGAAAAGATTGCCTCCGCTTTTGGCATCTCACCCTGTTATTTTATTGCCGGAGAGGATGGGATGGAGGATTTTCTCCACCTTTTGACCCCCGAACTGCGTAACTTGCTGTTGGAACCGCAGGTGCAGGGGGTCCTCCGTGCCCTTTGTCACTGTAATGAAAAAGAATTTCGCTTTATCCTGGAATTTATCAGGATGTTCAAAGAGGCACGCCTCGTAGATTAAGGGGACTGTCAAATTAACAAAATGCTATTATTATTTGTACACCCGGGGAAGATATAAAAGGGTGTTTATTTATGGTTTTAAACGTTATATTTCGTACCATTATCATATACCTGTCAGTGCTCCTGGTCATGCGCCTCATGGGTAAACGTGAGGTGGGGCAGCTTTCCACCTTTGATCTTGTAGTGGCTATCATGATCGCCGAAGTTGCCGTTTTTCCCTTGGATGACCTCAGTATGCCTCTTTATATCGCTCTTATTCCCGTGTTTATTCTTGTCGGAATGGAGATTCTTATCTCTTACCTGTGTTTACACAGCAGATTCATACGGGGTATTATTGAAGGAAGCCCCAGCGTGCTTATCGCCGGGGGAAAACTAATGGAACGGGAGATGCGCCGTCAGCGTTACAATATGAATGATTTGCTTGGACAGCTGCGGGAGCAGAATATCTTTAATATTGCCGATGTTGAGTATGCTATTCTGGAAACTTCGGGAGCGCTCAGTGTTATCAGCAAGCCTTCCAAGCGGCCTGTTAATCCTGGCGATTTGGGGCTGAGTCCGCCGGAGGAAACAATTCCCACCCCCATTATAATTGACGGAGAACTAATAGAGAAAAATTTACATTTCCAGGGGCTCACGCCGGAATGGTTAAAGGAAAAGTTGCAGCAGTTTAATCTGCAGCCCGGGGATATCCTTTATGCCAGTTTGGATAGTCACGGAAAACTTTACATCAGTGAAAAGGAAAAAAAGGTGTCCCAGAAAAAAACCCCTCAACTCTAAAACACAATGTTAATCCCTTATTCACTTAGGTAGCGTGGCCCACTTTCTTCAACGGTAACGCTACTTTACATTTAATTGTTTAATATCTATAATAAAGCGATGTGTTGTTATTTCCCTGTTTAATGGAGGTGGACAGTTTGTCCACAATATTCCGCCCCCTTGAGATGGCCAGATCACTGCTCAGTGCTTGTCTCGCAGAGGGAGATACTGCAGTGGATGCCACCGCAGGAAACGGACGTGATACGGTCTTCCTGGCCCGTCTCGTAGGTGCATCAGGAAAAGTGTGGGCCTTTGATATACAACAGCAGGCTCTTGCAAATACAGCGAGGATGCTGGAATTGGAGAAGTTGAGTAACCGTGTGACACTCGTGGGGAGTGGTCATGAAAATCTCGCTCATTACGTGGGGGACAACCTGGGTGCGGCAATGTTTAATCTCGGTTACCTGCCGGGGGGTGACCACAGCATTATCACCCGGCCGTCCACCACCCTTATCGCCCTTGAAATTGCATTAAAAAACTTACGTCCCGGGGGTATGGCAACTCTTATTATTTACAGTGGTCATACTGGCGGAAAGGAAGAAGAGGATACCTTGTTAAACTATGCTGCATATCTTGATCAATCTAAGTTCACGGTGCTCCATTACCGCATGTTCAACCAGGTAAACGAACCACCGTCCCTGCTGGCTATTGAAAAACTTGCCACAATATAGGGCAAAGCATCCTTGTCCGGTTATGCTTACATATACGGGCGGCAAATATGGAATCTGCCCCTTGTACGGTAACACACTTGTTTAACCTTCCAACTATCCAACTATTCAACTAACATGGAAGGAGGGTAATAATGCAAACCTATTTTTCCGTGGTCGGCTATGGTAGCAGTGGTAAGACAACATTAATACGGAAACTTGTTAAAGAATTGCGAACACGAGGTTATAAAATCGCAGTGGTTAAACACGACCCCGGGGAACACGGCGCGGTTGACAAGGAGGGGAGTGACACATCCCTATTTTGGGAAGCTGGCAGCGAAGCGGTAATCCTTGCTTCACCCTCCCGTCTGACCCTCTTCAAACGAACAGAAAAGGACCTTATGGTGGAGGAGATCCTGCCCTTATGCGGCGATGTAGACTGTGTCATCCTGGAGGGCTATAAAGGAAGGCTCTACCCCAGGGTGGTCCTCTGGTCAGAGAAGGGAGGCCCTGAACTTCCCGGTGCCACTGTCCTTGCTATCGTTTATAAAAAAGAGGATGAACAAAAAGTGCGCAGAGAAACTCAGGACAAACACGTGCCCCTTATCTCCCGCGATGACATAAAAGAACTGGCGGACCTTTTAGAGACAACCTTGCTGCGTGATTCTACGTTGTAATAATACTTACACTTTGTAAAAATGGATAAATATGATATAATCTGCCCATGCAGAAACCTGGAAGGAAGTGATGAAGCTGATAGGCTTAGGGGAAGATATTAAGCAAGCCGCCTGGGATGCACGGATAAACCTCTCGCCTGAGGAAGAAACGGCACTGGAAAGGCAATTACAAAACATCCTCAGACAAGCGGAATTTTTAAAAGAAAACGAAATATATAATGCAGAACCCACACACTACCCTTATACACAGCAGAATACACTGCGGGAAGACAACCCTTCCCCGTCACTACCCCTGGATAAGGTATTGGAAAACGCCCCTGAAGCTAACGAAATATATTTTCTTGTACCTAGAATTGTTGAATGATTTATCTCCAGAAGGAGGTCTGGTTTTGGATATAAATAAGCTAAAAAACTTAAATGCTTTCATTTCCCTGACTTCTGCTGTAAAAACCGGTGAAACTGAACCTGCCGGTGCTATCACTTATGCCTTAGCAGATAATATTTGCACAACTGAATTAAAAACCACCTGTGCTTCTTTCATGCTGAAAGCTTACCAGCCCCCTTTCGGGAGCAGTGCTGCCCAAAAACTAAAAGAAAAAGGAGCATTGCTGGTGGGCAAAACTAATATGGATGAATTTGGCGTGGGTGCCTGGGGGAAAAGTTCATATTTCGGGGCTGTAAAAAATCCGTGGAATGAAAAGCACACGGCAGGTAGCGGTGCAGCTGCAGCTGTTGCCGGCGGAGCTGTTACCCTGGCCCTGGCAACGGACCGTTGGGGCGAACTTAGACAATCCGCCGCTTACTGCGGCGTTATGGGCCTCAAGCCTACATATGGCAGAATTTCCCGTAGAGGTCTTATCGATTGTGCCCCTTCCCTCGAACAATTGGGCATCATAGCCCGGAATATAGCTGATCTTGCTTCCGCATTGGAAACAATCAGCGGAAACGATCCACAAGATCCAACTTCCTATAAAGGAGACGTCCCTTCCTATACTGATCAACTGCAAGAAAGAGTTAGGACCATTAAAGTAGCTGTTCCCGAGAGCTGGGCGGATGCTCCGTATATGACAAAAGAGGTAAAAGAGGCTTTTGCCAATGGGCTAGGCAGGCTCAACAAAACATGTTTCCAGGTAGAAACGGTTGCACTGCCCCATCTACGCCAATCCCTCATAACGGCCGTAATTATTGGTGCCGTAGAGGCATTCTCCAACATGGCAAATTTCGACGGGGTACGCTTTGGCCTCAGGGCGAAGGGGAACCATCTCCAGGAGATGTACAGGCTGACCCGTACAGAGGGTTTCAGCAGTGAAATAAAACAGTTTCTGACCTTTGGAGCCCTTATTTCCTCCGGTAATTACTATAATGACTACTTCTTAAAAGCACAAAAAATGCGCACCATCATAAAAAAAGAACTTGATCAGTGTCTGCAGCAATATGACCTAATTCTAGCCCCCACTACACCTTTTAAAGCACCTCTATTGGGAGATGGAGATAATGTGAATAATGAAAGTCTGCTGCCCGATTCCGCTGCATCCTACACGGCAGCAGCAAACCTTGCAGGTTTGCCGGCCATGACGTTCCCTTTGCCGTCCCCGGGTACGGACAGATTACCAACAGCAGCGTTACATTTCACGGCTAAAGCCTGGGATGAAACCCTGCTGTTACAGACGGCCCGGCTCCTTGAAAACGAGCAAGAATAATATTGTAAGGAACGGCCCCTGTACCGTTCCGAATAGCATAGGAGGGATATTATTTGCCCGAATTTGAAACAGTCATTGGCCTGGAAGTTCATGTTGAACTGTTGACGGATACAAAGCTTTTCTGCGGCTGCAGTACAGCCTTTGGTGCCGACCCTAATACCCAGGTTTGTCCTGTATGCCTGGGGCTTCCCGGAGGTACATTGCCCCTTTTTAATAAAACTGCTGCGGAGTACACGATCAAAGCCGCCCTTGCCTTAAATTGCAAGGTGACTCCCACGATTGATTTTGACCGAAAAAATTACTTTTACGCAGACCTTCCCAAAGGATTTCAGATATCCCAGTTCTTTCATCCCATGGGCAAGGACGGTTTTGTAAACGTTAATCTAAATGGAGAAAACAAAAAAATAGGGATACATCAGCTCCACCTGGAGGAAGACACGGGTAAACTCTCCCATATTGGAGACATTATGTCATCCCCCATTAGCAGTGTGGATTTCAATCGGGCTGGCGTTCCTTTAATGGAAATAGTAACTGAACCGGATATTCGATCTGCGGAAGAAGCAAGACTGTATTTACAAAAGCTCCACTCCATTCTCTGCTATCTGGGGATCTCCGACTGTAAAATGGAAGAAGGCTCCATGCGCTGCGATGCCAACATTAGTATCAGGCCTATGGGCAGCACCGAGTTGGGTAAGAAAACAGAGCTTAAAAACATGAACTCTTTCCGTTCCGTATACCGGGGCATTGAATACGAGGTGGAAAGACAGCGCACAATTGTCCTTTCCGGAGACAGTGTTATCCCGGAAACGAGACACTGGGACGAGGCAAAGGGTGTTACCAGGGCCATGCGCAGCAAGTTTGTATCGGCAGACTACCGCTGTTTCCCCGATCCGAACATTCCGCCCTTCCCGGCTTCAGCAGCGTGGGTTGAAAAAATAAAAGATACCATTCCCGAACTGCCTGACGCACGGCACTCCCGTTTCGTTGAAGCATACGGCCTGCCGCCCTATGATGCAGAAGTACTCACCACTTCGAAAGAGATGGCTGATTTTTACGATGGCGTGTTGGCTTGCTATAACGAACCAAAGTTAGCCAGCAACTGGATCATGAGCGAGCTAATGGGCCTTCTTAATGCCGCCGGGCTAGAGATAACTGAATCAAAGATAACACCCGCTGCTCTGGGTAAACTGCTGGAGCTTATTGGCAAAGGGGAAATAAGCGGCAAAATTGCCAAATCTGTTTTTGAAGAAATGTTTAACACTGGTGAAGATCCAGCCCTCATTGTGGAAAAGAAGGGGCTAACCCAGATATCCGATGCAGATACTCTCCACCAGATTGTGAGCAAGGTCCTGGCGGAAAACCCTCAATCTGTGGAAGATTATCATGGAGGCAAGAAAAAAGCGCTCGGTTTTCTGGTTGGCCAGATTATGAAGGAAACCAAAGGGCAGGCCAATCCCCAACTGGTAAACGACCTGCTTCAGGAAAAACTCCGGGATTAGCGACCTAATACTCCGTATTGCGGTTAGATCCGTCCCAGACAGATAAGAATGACACGATCTCTTTAACTCTGACGGTTGACTTTTACAGTATTGTTGTGTATACTAAGTCTTACAAATGCGGAGCCGTGGTGTAGTCTGGTTAACATGCCGGCCTGTCAAGCCGGAGATCGCGGGTTCGACTCCCGTCGGCTCCGCCATAATTTTGGCGAGATAGCTCAGTCGGTAGAGCAGCGGACTGAAAATCCGCGTGTCCCCAGTTCAATTCTGGGTCTCGCCACCATCATTTGCGGAAGTAGCTCAGCGGTAGAGCATCGCCTTGCCAAGGCGAGGGTCGCGGGTTCAATTCCCGTCTTCCGCTCCATTATTTAAGGCGACATAGCCAAGTGGTAAGGCAGAGGACTGCAAATCCTTCATCCCCGGTTCAAATCCGGGTGTCGCCTCCATTTTTTTTTATGCCGGAGTGTTTACGGAAAAAACTATCACTATTTTTAAGCGTCTGACGCAAGGGAAAACGATACATGCGCCTCTTTTAAACTACTTTAAAGGGAGGCGTTTTCTTATGTCAAGGCGGAAGAACACGGTGGATTTTACGAAGGTGGAGTTGCAGAATTATGATTTGGGCGCAGGGGAGTTAAGTTGGGAGGATGCGGTGCAGTATTTTAGCGGACAGGCCTTACGTAACTTTTCGTTACTGGAACCGTCTGAGTAAGAATTCTGTAGCAGGCAAGAATGTACAAGCTGTTTGACCGCCAAGCTCCATAAAATATGGGGCTTTCTGTATTAGAAAATAAGTAATATATCACTGTATAATGGGAACATTGCTAATAGATTTCCGGGCATCTTGTTAGATAACATATAAGAACATCTACCATTAATATTTCATGATGGATGGAGGCAAAGAATAAATGGAAAACATAAAGAATGCCCAGAAATAGTTGGGATGCCTGTAACTGAGTCGCGCAGATATATAAGTGAAAGGGCCCCCGGCTCCAGGTATCATGTTTTAAATGTGTCAAAAAGACTGTTCTGAATATTCAAGGAGATGTATTTTAAAAAAATCAAGGAGGAGAGTAACTTGAACGAGAAAGAACTGTATCG
>SKTJ01000277.1 GCA_007122565.1 Syntrophomonadaceae bacterium
ACACGGGAACTGGAGCAAGCCAATAAAGCGTTGCAGGAAAGTGAAGAGCATTTTCGTCAAATTGTGGAAGCTCTCCCTGTGGCTGTGTTTGGCCAATATGAAAAAGAAATTATTTTCAGTAATAATGCTGCGGCAAAACTGCTCCGTGCCGCAGAACCTGAATCCCTTCAGGGCAGAAATATCATGGATTTATTACATACGGAATACAAAGAACTGTTCAGGCAAAATGTACGCAAAATTGTGGAAGGCAGCGTCGGTAATGTATCCTTTCCGTCCAGGCTTTTCTCTCTGAAAGGGAAAATGATTGACGTAGAACTGTATTTAACACCTTTTACATACCGCAACCAGGCTGCAGTGCAGATCAGCGCCTATGATATCAGCCGCCGTAAAAAAAGCGAAAAGGAACTTTTGAACAGGGACAAGCTTGAAGCGGTAGGCAAGCTGGGTGCAGGTGTCGCCCATGATTTTAACAATTATCTGGCCTCGTTGCTGGGGAATGTTTCCCTGGCCAAGGTATATATCAGTAGTCCGGAGAAACTAATGGAGAAGTTAGAAAATATGGAAAAAATAATGTTGCGTGCCAAGGATTTGACAAATCAGTTATCTGTTTTTGCAAAAGGGGGGGCACCGATTAAAAAAAGAGTTGTGCTAAAAGATTTAATCAGCGACAGCATTAAATTTTCCTTAAGCGGTTCCAAAGTGCAGTATGAGCTCATCTTATCCGATACGTTGCATGGGGCAGAGATAGATGAGGGCCAGATTAGCCAGGTTTTATCCAATATTGTGCTTAACGCTGTAGAGGCTATGCCGGAAGGGGGCACAATCAGGGTAAAAGGAGAAAACGTATCTTTTACCGGAGAAATAAACGGGGACCACCTTCCTTTGCCGCAAGGAGAGTATGTAAAAATATCCCTTACAGACGAGGGCCCCGGTATACCGGAAAAGATAGTGGAAAAAATATATGAGCCCTTTTTTTCCACGAAGAGTAAAGGAAGCGGCCTCGGACTGGCCACTTCGTATCATATCATTAAAAATCATGGAGGCTACATTCAGGCCGAATCGGTAGAGGGTAGTGGGACTACTTTTATTGTTTACCTTCCCGCCTGCAGCGGAGTGGACAGGGTATCGAAAGAAAAAGATAATATTACTTATGGGACGGGCAGGATCTTGTTAATGGATGATGAAGCGGCGATCAGGGAGACGGCGGGAGAGATGCTGGCATTGCTCGGCTATGAGCCCGTGCTGGCTGCTGACGGTACGAAGGCACTGGAGATGTACCAGCAGGCCGTAGCAGAGAACAGGCCTTTCGACCTGGTGGTGCTCGATTTAACCATTCCGGGAGGCGTGGGAGGCAAATATGTGCTTGAGCAGTTGCTTACAATAGACCCTGCAGTAAAGGGGATTGTCTGCAGTGGCTACGCTGATGATCCCGTAATGGCCAATTATGCTACGTACGGTTTCAAAGGAGTGATCACAAAACCCTATGCTATCAAAGAATTCTCCCAAACAATACATAAAGTGATCACAGGCACTTAAATATTGGGAGTTATAAATGGATCATGTACGGGCATACTAAAATGTTTGTTTAACAAAAAGGAGGATAATTTTAGATGCCTGTTTCCCTGTTTAAACGAGCGCGGGGCGGCACGGAACAGCTTGATATTCAGGAAGCCTATAACATCTGGGACTGGCTGCGCACCAGGTACAACAGCCTGGAAACGATTCAGTGCTACCGCAATTTTGTGCATGACCGTGATTTCAGCATGTTAATGAATCGTTTGTTGAAAGTTACTCTGAGCCACCTTGAAGGTATGGAGAAGGAAGGGGCAAGGTTTAAAATACCCGTACCCCACTTGGTGCGGGACTGGGCGTGGGATATGTTTATGTATTAAAGTTTACGGGAAAAGACCATGCCCTGATGAAAGGTGTGGGTTACGGCCATGGCGCCTGGACACTGCTCCTCGGCGGTGCAAATAAACTGGGTGTCTCCACCATCTATCCTCTGGAACCATCATCAATCCTGTCCACTTATGCTGAACATGCCCTCTATGGGGCAGGCACTGCCTTGATAGCTACTACACTGGGAGATGAGGATATGTTCAGGAAGGAAGACATAGAGCTTCCACAAACCTCAGCTGAATCCATATATGAGCATTAACAGCCATTAATCAAGAAAAATAATATTCACCCTTGCTTTTCCAGCACCTTTTTGCTACAATAAGTCATATCTGAATGAGGGTCCTTAGCTCAGTGGGAGAGCGCTACCTTGACACGGTAGAAGTCGCGTGTTCAATCCACGCAGGACCCACCACACACATAAGAAACGAGGCCAAACGCCTCGTTTTTAGTTTCTAATTGACTAACCAGAGTGGATTCCTTGCGGTTAACGGTTCCGTGTCTTGCCTTTCTTGCCTCTTGCTTCCTGTCTCTTGCTTCTTGTACTTGACAGGGCTAAAACATATCATTATGATTTATAAGAAGAAAGGGGGCGTACAGTTCAAATGGAAGAAAGTCATGACA
>SKTJ01000296.1 GCA_007122565.1 Syntrophomonadaceae bacterium
GGGCGGCAACCCAGCCGTCCGCAAACGTTTGCAAAAATACCCCCTGATTGATATAATTTTCATTTAGGGGGTTGCTGTGTTCTGAGTATCTAATCGTAACAGATAAAGGAGGGGGAAGGGTGAATAAATTTGAAATGGTTTCTAATTTTTCGCCCCAGGGGGATCAGCCGGCAGCCATTGCTGCGCTTGTGGACGGACTGCAGCAGCAGTTTAAACATCAGGTCCTGCTTGGTGTTACCGGCTCAGGCAAAACCTTTACGATGGCGAATATTATCAACCAGCTACAGAGACCCGCCCTGGTGATGGCCCCCAATAAAACCCTGGCTGCCCAGTTATGCAGTGAATTCAAGGAATTTTTCCCCCACAATGCGGTGGAGTTTTTTATCAGCTACTACGATTACTACCAGCCTGAGGCTTATATACCCCAATCTGACACCTATATTGAAAAGGATTCTTCAATCAATGATGAGATAGACAAGCTCCGCCACTCAGCTACCAGCGCCCTCTTCGAGCGAAAGGATGTTATTATTGTGGCCAGTGTTTCCTGTATTTACGGGCTCGGTTCACCGATCGAATACGGGGAACAGGTGCTCTCGCTGCGCACCGGTATGCGCAAAAGCCGGGAGGAGATCCTGCGCCGTCTGGTGGCTATCCAGTACGAGCGGAACGACCTGGATTTTAAAAGGGGCACCTTTCGCGTGCGCGGTGACGTGATCGAAATATTACCCTCATCCTTCAGTGATGCGGCAATTCGCGTGGAACTTTTTGGTGACGAAATAGAGCGGTTACGGGAAATCGATGTGCTTACGGGAAAGATACTGGCTGAACGGAAACATGCGGCCATCTTTCCCGCTTCCCACTACGTAACCGGACGGGAGCGCCTACAGGAAGCAATCAAGGATATAGAGTCCGAGCTGGAGACGCGCCTGCGGGAACTGCGGGATCAGGGAAAGTTGCTCGAAGCCCAGCGCCTGGAGCAGCGTACGAACTTTGACCTGGAGATGATGGAAGAAATGGGATTTTGCACGGGAATCGAAAACTATTCCCGTCACCTGGACAGGCGTCCCCCCGGCAGCCGCCCTTATACCTTGCTCGATTATTTCCCGCGGGATTTTTTGTTCTTTGTAGATGAGTCCCACGTGAGCATCCCCCAGATTAACGGCATGTACGGAGGGGACTTTTCCCGTAAGAGCACGCTGGTTGAACATGGTTTCCGCCTCCCCTCCGCCCTGGACAACCGGCCGCTGCGCTTTGATGAATTTATGAACCTGATCGATCAGGTTCTCTATGTTTCCGCCACCCCCGGCCCCTTTGAAATGGAGCATGCCTCCCGTGTGGTGGAGCAGATCATCCGTCCCACCGGGCTGGTAGACCCGGCCCTGGAAGTGCGACCGGTGGAGGGACAGGTGGATGACCTCTACGGGGAGATCCGCAAGCGGGTGGAACGTAACGAGCGTGTGCTGGTAACGACACTGACTAAGCGTATGGCGGAAGACCTGACCGACTATTATGAGGAGATGGGAATAAAGGTTCGCTATATGCATTCCGATATTCAGGCCCTGGAGCGGGTGGAGATTATCCGCGGCCTGCGCCTTGGTGAGTTTGATGTGCTGATTGGTATTAACCTGCTGCGTGAAGGGCTGGACCTGCCGGAGGTTTCCCTGGTGGCTATCCTCGATGCGGACAAGGAGGGTTTTCTCCGTTCGGAACGGGCCCTCGTGCAGACGATCGGACGGGCCTCCCGTAATATCGAAGGAAAGGTGATCATGTACGCAAGCAGGATCACCGATTCCATGGCAGCTGCCATACGGGAAACAGACAGGCGCCGTGAGAAGCAGGTAGCCCACAACCAGAACCATAATATTACCCCCCAGTCGGTGCGCAAAGGCATCCATGCCCCCCTGGAAATTACCACGGTAATGGAAGATTCGTCAGAGTACCTTTCTCAGGAAAGAGTACGGGCCATGGGTAAAAAGGAGCGGGACAAGTTGGTCCGGGAATTACAAAAAGAGATGCGGACCGCATCCCGGGAGATGGAATTTGAACGTGCCGCCCAGCTGCGGGATATTATCTTTGAGTTGGGTGCTATGGGGAAGAAGTGGGGAGCAAAATAGAGTTGGAATGTTGGAATGTTGGAATGTTGGAAAGTTAAAAACCAATCAGGTTTATCTCCACGCCTGTGGTTTAGAGTTGTTTGATAGCCCCCTTCGTTTGTGATAAAAAAAGTAACAACTCAGCACTCTTGAAAATAGCACAAAGGGGCTCAGGATTACCTGTGAGTAACCGTTCAGGCTCGATCAAAAGGCTTTGCCGGACCGGGGTTTCCACATGCTAGTGTTTGAGCGCAGCGAGCCAAAGCATGTGAGCCGGGTCGGCAAAGGCAACCTCTGTATCTTTAACTTGAGACTGCGGTTTCGAACAGGTATCCTGAACCCCGCTGCAAAGCTGAGTGGTGCAGGGGTGCGCGTGAGTTTTAGAAGTCCTCTGCATTTTTGCCTGACAGCCCCGAAGGTGTATCCTGCATCCGAAGCGGCAACGAAGATAGCTTATTACAAACATCTGGTAAGGCAATTGTTTTAGTGATATAATTGATATGAATAAATAGCCATTATCTTTAATCTAACTTGGAGTGAAGAATAATATGGAAAAGATCGTAATCAGGGGAGCGCGTGAGCACAACCTGAAAAATATAGACCTGGAAATACCGCGGGACCGCTTGGTCGTAATCACCGGCCTCAGTGGTTCGGGAAAATCATCCCTGGCATTTGACACCATTTATGCGGAGGGACAGCGCCGCTACGTGGAGTCCCTCTCCGCTTATGCGCGCCAGTTTTTGGGCCAGATGGATAAGCCTGATGTGGACTTTATCGAGGGATTGTCGCCTGCCGTCTCCATTGACCAAAAAAGTACCTCCCGCAACCCCCGCTCCACCGTAGGTACGGTGACTGAGATCTATGACTACCTCCGTTTGCTTTTTGCCCGTGCCGGACAACCCCACTGTCCCCACTGCCAAAAACCGATCTCCGGCCAGACAGTACAACAGATGGTGGATCAACTCCTCCAACTCAAAGAAGGAACGCGTCTGCAGGTGATGGCCCCCCTGGTGCGTGGCCGTAAAGGGGAGTACAGTGCTCTTTTCAGCGAAATGCGCAAACGGGGCTATGTGCGTGTCCGGGTGGATGGTGAGATCCGGGAACTGGACGAGGAACTGACGCTGGATAAAAATAAGAAGCACACGGTTGAAGCGGTGGTGGATCGCCTCGTACTGCACGACGGGCTTGCATCCCGCCTTGCCGATTCCCTGGAGACCGCTCTTGACCTCGGTGACGGGTTGGTTATCATCCTCGCGGGGGAGGATGAAGAGCTTATGTTCAGCAGCAATTTTGCCTGCCTTGATTGCGGTTTCAGCTTTGCAGAAATTTCGCCCCGCATGTTCTCCTTTAACAGTCCGTACGGAGCTTGCTCCCAGTGCGGCGGCCTGGGGATTACCCGCGAATTCGATCCTGCACTGATTATTCCCGAACCCTCCCTTTCCCTGGCCGAGGGAGCTGTTCACCCGTGGGGCGGTAACGCCAATGGGTATTATCGCCAGTTTCTAGACTCCTTTGCTGCCCATTTTGAACTGGATATGCACAAACCATTCGCTGAGCTGACGGCGCAGCAGCAGCAAATGATCTTTTACGGATCACCGGAGACGATTAACTTCCGCTATCGCAGTATTTATCGCGGCCGTACACGCCAGTACCGCCGCCCCTTCCCCGGTATCATTTCCATGCTTGACAAGCGCTACCGCGAAACGGACAGTGAGGAAAGCAGAACCATGATGTCCCGTTACATGAGCACCAAACCCTGCTCTTTATGCGGCGGTGCCCGCCTCAAAGAAACAAGCCTCGCCGTCAGGGTAGGAGGCGTGAATATCGCTACGGTTACCGCCTTGACTGTGGAAGAGGCTCTTGAATTTTTACAGAACCTTGAACTGGGCGAACGGGAAAAGACAATTGCCCGCCAGGTGCTTAAAGAAATTTCTGCCCGCCTCAAGTTTTTACTTGATGTGGGACTGGGCTACCTCACCATTGACCGCAGCGCTACCACCCTCTCCGGAGGGGAAGCGCAGCGCATCCGCCTCGCCACCCAGATTGGGTCTGGCTTGACGGGGGTTATTTATATACTGGACGAGCCAAGTATCGGCCTGCACCAGCGGGACAACCACCGCCTGCTCCAGACGCTGGTTAAACTGCGGGACCTGGGAAACACCGTTATTATAGTGGAGCACGATGAAGAAACAATCCGTAGTGCTGATTTTATTGTGGATATGGGCCCCGGGGCCGGTGAAAGCGGCGGTTATGTGGTGGCAGTCGGGACGGCGGACGAAATTACTGACGCCCCTGCATCAATTACCGGTGATTACCTGGCCGGCCGGCGCTCCGTCCCCATCCCGGAAACGCGGCGTACCCCCACGGATCGCTGGCTTAAGATCAAAGGGGCACAGGCGAATAATTTACAAAACCTGGACGTGAGCTTTCCCCTCGGTCTGTTTACCTGTGTAACCGGCGTATCCGGATCGGGAAAAAGCTCCCTTGTCAATGAGATATTGGCGAAAGCCCTTGCTCAGAAACTGCACCGCAACCGGGAGCGGGCCGGTGAATACGGGGACATTCAGGGCATTGAGCATCTGGAAAAAGTGATCGAGATCGATCAGTCTCCCATCGGCCGCACGCCCCGCTCCAATCCTGCCACCTATACGGGCCTTTTTGACGGTATCCGGGAACTATTTTCCCAAACACAGGAGTCAAAGATGCGGGGCTATAAAACCGGGCGCTTCAGTTTCAACGTAAAAGGCGGCCGCTGTGAGGCCTGCCGCGGCGATGGCATCCTGCGTATTGAAATGCACTTTCTCCCCGATGTTTACGTGCCTTGCGAGGTTTGCAAGGGGAAACGCTACAACCGGGAGACACTGGAAGTAACATACCGGGGGAAAAATATCAGCGATATATTGGCCATGAGTATCGAAGAAGCCTGCACCTTTTTTGCTGCAGTGCCTCGCATTGCCAGGCGTTTGCAAACCCTTTTCGATGTGGGCTTGGGTTATATGCGCCTCGGCCAGCCGGCCACAACCTTAAGCGGCGGCGAAGCGCAGCGGGTCAAGCTGGCAACGGAACTGTCGCGGCGCAGCAACGGACGGACACTTTATATCCTCGATGAACCGACCACGGGGCTGCATATTGATGATATTAAAAAGCTGCTGCATATCCTGGAACGGCTCGTAGAGACAGGTGATACAGTTGTTGTCATCGAACACAACCTGGAAGTGATCAAGCGGGCCGATTATATTATCGACCTGGGGCCCGAAGGTGGTAAAGAGGGCGGCCGCCTGGTTACCTGCGGCACCCCGGAAGAGGTAGCCTCCGTTTCCACCTCCCATACGGGCACATTCTTGCGTAAGGTTTTAAAGTTGGAAAGTTGGAAAGTTGGACAGTTGGACAGGAAAAGATAAAGACCGGCATTCCTTCCGATTTCCATAATGTACAAGGGGCGGATAATCCGTGATGCAGGAAAAAATGGAGCATGGGGAGCCACTGCAGTCCCAACTGCGGGGCCTGCCCCGCAAGCCGGGGGTTTACCTCTTCCGGGACAAGGGAGAAACAGTCATCTACGTGGGAAAAGCGCAGGACCTGCGACAGCGTGTCCGTTCTTATTTCCAGCTGGGAGCATCCGATTCTCCCCGCCTGCAGTCGCTGCGGAAAAAAATATATGACCTTTCCACCATCGTCACCGATACGGAAGAAGAAGCCTTTATCCTCGAATCCAACCTGATCAAGGAGCATACACCCCGGTTCAACATTCAATTCAGAGATGACAAAAATTATCCCTATCTCTGTCTTACGATGGGTGAGGATTTCCCCCGTCTGGTGGTGGCGCGCCGCGCCACGCAGAAGGACTGCCGCTATTTTGGCCCCTATAGCAGCGCCGGTGCACTACGGGAGACGCTGCGTCTGATCAAAAAGGTGTTCCCCCTGCGCAGTTGTCGTCAGCCCCTGCAGGAGGGGAAAATGCGAGGCCGCCCCTGCCTTAATTTCCAGATTAAGCGCTGCCTGGCACCATGCAGCGGTGAGTTGGCCTCCCCCGAATACGATGCTGTGGTACAGCAGGTTTGCCTCTTTCTTGAAGGTCGCCAGCGTATGCTTATGCACAAAATTGAGGGTGAGATGAAGCGAGCTGCAGCCAACCTGCAATTTGAGCAGGCGGCCAGATTGCGTGACCAGCATGCTTCCCTGCAGAAAATAATGGAACGGCAGAAGGTGGTTGCTGCCGACGGCCGGGACCGGGATATTATTGCCCTTGTACAGTCGGCTGCACGGACATGGGTTGCGAGCCTTTTCCGGGTGCGGGGCGGCAAGCTGCTTGCAGTGGAGCATTTTTTGCCTGCCGCAGCCGCAGAGACAGGAGAAGCTGAGATCATGAAAGAATTTCTGCGTCACTGCTATGGCAGATCCACTTTCATTCCCCGGGAACTGCTCCTTTCCACTTTGCCGGCAGAGCAGGAACTGCTGGAGCAGTGGCTCAGGCAGCAAAACGATCAAAAAACAGTGAAATTGCACCAGCCGCAACGGGGAGAAAAAAAGGCTCTCCTTGAAATGGTTAAAAAAAATGCCTTATTATATCTACAACAGTTGGAGCAGAGTCGGGAACATGAGGAAGAAGCCCTGGAGGCACTGGCTCAGGCCTTGGATCTGCCCGCATTACCGCTGCGCATCGAGGGCTACGATATTTCTCATTTTGCCGGGCGGGAGACAGTGGGCTCTATGGTTGTCTTTCACAAAGGGAAGCCCCTAAAGGAAGGCTACCGCCGTTTTACAGTGCGTGATGCCGCGCCCGGTGATGACTATGCTGCCCTGGCAGAAGTCCTGCAACGGCGCCTGCAAAATGAGGATCTCCCTCTGCCGGACCTGCTGCTGATTGACGGCGGACGGGGACAGCTTTCCGCTACCGCCGCTGTTCTTAAAGCCGCCGGCCGGGACACCTTGCCTCTGGTGGCGCTGGCCAAGGAGCAGGAACAACTCTTTCTCCGCGGGCGCTTACTCCCGCTTCAGCTGCCACCGGCCCATCCTGCACTGAAGCTATTGCAAATGGTGCGTGACGAAGCGCACCGTTTCGCCATCACACTGAGCAGAGCGAAGCAGGTTAAACGCAGCCTTAGTTCCCTGCTTACCGATGTTCCCGGGATCGGTCCGGCCCGCTGCAAGGCTCTGCTGCAGCACTTCGCCGGCTTGGAACAATTGCGAGCTGCCTCACCTGCGGAACTGGCCACCGTCCCCGGCATGAACCAAAAAATTGCCACCGCCCTTTACGAGTACCTGTCGCAAAAGGCGGATGTTTGAGGTTAGACCCCCATGCCGGCACCAGCAGATGAATTAAAATTATCAGCACACCCGCGGGCGGCAGGGTCGTCAACCCTTGGATACACCTAATTGATTTTGGACTTTCAACTGTATTTCCCATGCTTGGTTCCAGTGGAATCAACGAATGAAGACACAACGTAGCTGAGGGGTGCAGGTTGGGCGTGAGGGGCATTCAGGGTCGTAAAAGGCTTTGCCGATTAGGAGGTTTCAACATTCAACTTGTTTGAGCGTAGCGAGTTTTGAATGTTGCCGGTTCGGCAAAGGCTACTGCTATTAAATATCTTTTTATTGAGCCTGACAGCCCCGAAGGTGCATCCTGCACCCCGGTGCGGCAGTCTATTCTCCACATTTTCGGGAAAGACCCCCATGCCGCCCCAATAACGACGGCACCATCAGACAATGAAAATATCAGCATACTCGCGGGCGGACAGGGTCGTCCGCCCCTACAAGGATACGTGTGTTGATTTTAGACTTTCGACTGTATTTTCGGGTTAGAAAATGTATTGACCGCGACTCTTTGGAGAGGAGTTTAGAGTATACAATGGATAAAAAGAAACCCGTAGCTCCTGTAAACGAGCTTATCGTTTCCCTTCCGGGAAAAGAGATAAAACTCTTTATTACCGCTGATTTTGAAGCGCTGATTACGGATCTGGAAGATGCAGAAAAAGTTCCCTGCTGGGCTGCGGTCTGGCCCGCCGCGTACGGCCTGGCCTGCCATATCTGGGAGCATATAACCTTTAGACCGGATGAAGAGGTGCTGGAACTTGGTGCGGGCATGGGCCTGCCGGGAATTGTCTGTGGCTTAAAAGGGGCACGCCTCACCCTCTCCGATTTCAACTCTCAGGCACTGGAGATGGCCCGCTACAACGCCCGGGCCAACGGTGTGGAACCGGAACTCCTTTTGGCGGACTGGCGCTCCTTTCCCGAAAAAAAGCACTTTGATCTCATCCTCGCTTCCGATATTCTTTATGACCCCAAACTCAACCCCAGCCTCGGCCCCATCTTCCACAAAAACCTGCGACCGGGAGGCCGCATATTCATCGCCCATCCCCAGCGTGAGGCCACGTTTGAATTCATCAAGGATTGGTACGACGCCTCCCTGTTCACGCAACAAATACATTGGGAGACAGTGGAACTGGAGGATGCCCTCCTGCCCCGCTACAAAATAGCAATTCAAGAGTTTAAGAAGCAGGAGGATTCAGGAGCCAAAGGGTAAGAGATGGAAGAGGAACGGGGAAGCCTGTCCGGGCGGCTGGGGTTGCCGCCCCTACAACACCCCTCTTGCGTCTAGTATTGACAGCCAACATCCCATGGGGTAAGCTTAAAAAAGAAAGCAGCTTGTAAGCTCAGCATAAAATGAACCAGTTGCAGGATACCTGTTTGTTTTATCTTTTCCTATCCAACTATCTAACTGTCCAACTTGTATTAGCATTTCCACCAATTGAAGAAGGGATGGTACTTAGTGCCTTATAAACTGGTAGCTCTTGATTTGGATGACACGCTCCTCAATGCTGAGTTCAAAATATCACCCCGTAACCAGGAAGCGATCCGCCGTGTTGTGGAAAAAGGGGTTCTGGTGACCATTGCCACCGGACGCATGTATCGTTCTGCACTGCGTTATGCCCGTGAACTGGAAATAGACCTGCCCCTGATCCTATACCATGGCGCCATGATCAGGGAAGCCGTCAGTGGTAAAATGCTCCGTTACTCTCCTGTTCCCCGTGAACTGGCCATGGAGATCCTGCAGTTCACCGCTGCGGAGAATTATCACGTTAACCTGTATATTGACGACCGCCTCTTTGTCCACGCCGAGTCTGACGAATCCCGTTATTACCAGACCATTGCTCCCATCCCGGTGGAACCGGTTGGCGACCTCGGTGCCTTTTTGGAACACCAGGAGGTGGAGCCTGCCAAGTTATCGATTATCAACCGGGATGAACGCATGGAAGGGTTGGAACATTATCTCGAAGAAAAATATGCGGGGCGCCTCACGGTGCTCCAGTCCCGCCCTCACTTTCTCGAAATTACCAGCACGGAAGCCACTAAAGGGCAGGCCCTTAAATACCTGGGCGACATGCAAAGCATTGAAGTTAAGGATATTGTCGCCATCGGCGACAGCTATAATGATATAGATATGCTCCGTTTTGCCGGTATGGGCGTGGCCATGGCCAATGCTCCTGCAGCGGTGCAGGATGTTGCTGATTTCATCACCGATTCCAACGTGGAGGATGGGGTGGCCACTTTTCTGGAGCGTTATATTTTATAAAATCATTGTAACACCTCAGCACTCTTGAAAATAGCACAAAGGGGTTCAGGATTACCTGTGAGTAACCGTTCAGGCTCGATCAAAAGGCTTTGCCGGACCGGGGTTTCCACATTTTACTTGTTTGAGCGCAGCGAGTTTAAAATGTGGCCGGGTTGGCAAAGGCAACCCTTGTATCTTTAATTTGAGACTGCGGTTTCGAACAGGTATCCTGAGCCCTGCTGCGAATTATACCTGAGTGGTTAAAAATTATTCAGATATTCGAAATTAGAAAAGCTGGTGATTTATTTGTTTGATGGAAGATTTATTATCATAACCGGATTTGCCGGAGCGGGCAAGAGTAGTGCTTTGCACAGCTTTGAAGACTTGGGGTATTTCTCTATGGACAACCTTCCCCCCGCGCTTATCCCCAAGTTTGCCGAGTTGTGTATCCAGTCCGCCGGCAAGATCAGCCGTGTGGCCCTGGTTTGCGACATCAGGGGTGGGGAACTGTTCCACGGCCTTTTTGAGGCACTGGACACACTGGAGGAAATGGGTTTCAATTACGAGGTCCTTTTCCTGGACGCATCTGCTGATGTTTTGATACGCCGTTTCAAGGAGACACGCCGCCGCCATCCCCTGGCCGAACAAGGCACCATCGTGGAAGCGATCCAGGCAGAAAAGAAGTTACTGGAGGACATCCGGGGAAAAGCGGATATGATTATAGATACCACCGAACTTTCAACGGCAGACCTTAAGGAAAAAATGAACCGCCTTTACTCCCCGGAAAAATGGGAGAAAAACATTCTCCTCACCGTTATCTCATTCGGCTATAAGTACGGACTGCCCCTCGATGCGGATCTGGTTTTCGACGTCCGTTTTTTGCCCAATCCCTATTATGTGGATTCGCTCCGCTCCCTGAATGGCAACAATAGTTCTGTTAAGAAGTATGTCTGGAAATGGCCCATAACCCACAAATTCTACCAGAAGCTGGTGGATATGCTGGAGTTCCTCATTCCCTGTTATATCAAAGAAGGAAAGCCCCAGTTAGCTATTGCGATCGGCTGCACCGGTGGGAAGCACCGTTCTGTGGTACTCTCCAATGATCTTTTGCATATGCTGCAGGAAAAGGGTTTTAATGCCCGTGTGGAGCACCGGGATATTCAGAAGCTGTAAGTAATAAGAGCCAGGAGTCAGTAGTCAGGAGTCAGTAGTAAGGATTTAGGATAAGAGAAAGGGAAAGTTCAACACTGCAGAGCGAGGGATCCGGTTGATGTTTTAACGTTAAAATGTTATAGCGGTGTTTGTGTAGGTGGTTGTGTTCGGCAAGGTCGGTTTCGCATTTTGTATACTGTACAGGATTATGAACTGACTGTTTGGATTGTTAAAGTGGCTCATCGAAAAGATACCTATCGCAAATTTTTAAATTAAACCCGGCCGCTGTTTCTCCGGGCTGCGGGTTTCTCAGGAGGGAGCAGGATTGTCATCCTACACCCGCCAGGTTAAAGAAGAATTGGCCAGGCATACTATTACAGAGTCCTGTTGTGCCCGCGCCGAACTACGGGCCATGTTAGAGATGCGCGGCGCGCTGGTAATTAGCGCGCAGATGCATCGCATTATTATACAGACGGAAAACGCCTCCACGGCACGGCGTATTTTCTCCCTCTTCAAGCACTGCTTCGCTTTGTCTCCCAAAGTTCTATCCGGCCGAAAACCCCGATTTCATAAAAAAAACGGATTTTCTGTGCAGCTTTGGGGCAAAGATGCTGTGTTCGCCGTGCTGCAATCCCTCGGCTTTATCGCTATTGAGCCCGCAGAGGGAAAATTTCTCTTATGCGGGCAGGATGGGGGTTTGAAAAAGGCGTGTTGCCGCCGCGCTTATCTGCGGGGAGCTTTCCTGGCCAGCGGTTCCCTGAACAATCCGGAACGGGACTATCATCTGGAGATTATATCCCCCTGTGAACATTATGCCCGCTCCATCTCGGAGACGCTGGCCTCCTTTGATTTGCCGGCGCGCTCTTTCCAACGTAAAAACTGTCAGGTCGTATATTTGAAAGAGGGGGAAAAGATCGGCGAATTTTTACGTATCATCGCCGCCCACGGCGGGTTGCTCCGTTTTGAAAATATACGTGTGGTCAAAGGCGTCCGCAACAAGATAAACCGACTCGTCAACTGTGAAACAGCCAACCTTACTAAAACAGCCCTGGCAGCTCATGCGCAAGTTCTCAATATTAAACTTATCGCCGCCCACATTGGCCTTAGGAATATATCCCCTTCCCTGCGTGAAATTGCCCTGCTGCGCCTGCGTTACCCTGAAGCCGCCCTTCAGGAATTGGCGAAACTGGCCGATCCTGTCTTAACGAAATCAACAGTCAATCACCGCCTGCGTCGCCTCAATGCGCTGGCCCAGCAGATTAGAGAGCAGGAGTTTGATCAACCTGATCAAAAACGGTAAAGATTAAGCAGGAATTTTCAAAAATTTGTTGAATAATTATTAATATAGGAGTTAATGTCAGGGGTTAAAAAGTATGACAATGAATTTCGAACTGAGGATAACTCAAACGACCCGCATGGTGATGACACAGGAGTTGCGCCAGTCTATTGCCTTGCTGCAGCTTTCTGCGCCTGAGCTGTTGGATTGTATCCAGGAGGAACTTGCTGGGAATCCTCTACTGGAAGTTACAGAAGAAGGGGACGGGGAAAATGGTGCGGCGGATCCGCAGGAAACAGCGGAAGAACAAAGCCGGCCTCAGGAAACCCCGGAGCCTGAAAATCAATTCGGAGAAGATGAATATGCTGCTTCTTATCTCCCCACAGAGCCCCGTTATGAGCGTAACCCCCAATTCCTGGAGAGTTGTTTATCGCGGGAAAAGAACCTTCCCGATTACCTGTCTTTTCAGTTGAAAACCTCAGGAGTGGATGAGTGTAAACAACTTATGGGCGAGTACCTCATCGGCAATCTGGACGCTAATGGCTACCTCCAAGGTGAACCGTTCGAACATGCCCGCCATCTCGGCGTAACGCTCGAGGAGATTTGGCAAGCCCTCTCTCTGATCCAGTCCTTTGATCCTCCCGGGGTAGGGGCCTGCAGTTTAGAGGATTGCCTACTGCTCCAATTGAGACAGCTCCCTACCGTTCCACCTGATGTGGAGAAAATTGTGGCCCGTTACCTGCAGGAACTGGCAGCGGGAAAATACCGTCTCGTTGCCCGCAAACTGGGCATTACCATGCAAGAGTTACAGGATGCACTCAGCTTCATTCGCCGCCTAAATCCCAAACCGGGAGCCTGTTTTGGTGATGGGACAGCGGTTGGCTATATAACACCGGATATAATTGTGGAGAAAATCGATGGTCAATATGTGGTCAGCAGCGGCGATCGGATCCCACGCCTTGTGGTAAACTCTTTTTACCGCAGTATGCTCCGCCACAACAAGGATGAGAACGTGCGTGGCTTTATTAAGAAAAACCTGGAGGGAGCCCAGTGGTTTATCAAGAGTATCGAGCATCGCCAGAAGGTTATTCACCAGGTTGCCATGGAGATTGTGCGTGTTCAGGAACCTTTTTTGGAGCAGGGATTACATCACTTGAAACCCCTTACCCTCAAAGCGGTGGCTGCTGTGGTGGGCGTACATGAATCGACGGTAAGCCGTGCCACAACCAACAAGTACATGCAAACGCCACGCGGACTTTATCCTATGAAATTTTTCTTTCCCGGCAGTATCGGCGGAGACGCGGGAATGCTCTACGCCAATGCGGGGATCAAGCAAACATTACGCGAACTCATTGAGGTCGAGAATACGGCCATCCCTTTAAGCGACCAGCAACTGGCGGAGCAACTCCGTAAAAAGGGGATCAAGATTTCCCGGCGCACTGTGGCAAAATACCGTGAAGAGCTGCAGATTCCTCCTTCCTTCAGGCGTCGATCTATTTAAAAAAACTGGAAAGCCATAAAAAAAATGAAAATGGGTCAAAAAAAGTCCCACAAGGGACTTTTTTTGACCCATTTTTCGTAGTATAATAAAAGGGAAAGGGGCAAGCAAATCATGGATTTATTACCTGGAGAAGACTACTTACGGTTAATTGTTCCAGAATTTCCAGAATTGCTCCTTGGGCGCTACCGTTTGCTGCGGCGCATCAGTTTTGCCGCACCGGCGGGGCGGCGCAGTCTTGCTGCCTATTTCCAGGTTGGGGAGAAGGTACTGCGGCGAGAGCTGGAGATCCTGCGGGAACAGGGTCTGATTTATGTGGAAAAGCGCGGTATTACCCTGACCCCGGCGGGGGAAGAACTGGTGACCGGCCTCAATCCTTATCTCAAATTGATGCTGGGGCTTAATACCATGGAGCAGGAACTGCTTAAGCTCTTAAAAGTTAAGCAGGTAAATGTGGTCCCGGGAGACCTGGAAAAAGACGAAGTTGTGCTGCTGGAGATGGGCCGGGCCGCAGCGAAGATCCTGCGCGAGTGCTTAAAACCGGATATCGTCCTCGCGGTCTCAGGGGGAACCTCCTGTGCTGCTGTTGCGGATATGCTTCCCGATCTGGCTGCCCCACCTGGCATCACGGTTGTTCCTGCCCGTGGTGGCCTCGGTGAAGAGGTGGATTACCAGGCTAACAATATTGCCGCCCACGTTGCCCGGAAGCTGAAGACCCGCTACCGGCTGCTGCATTTACCGGACTCACTCAGCCAGGAAACTCTTGAAATGTTGCTGCACGAGCCAAAAATTGCTGCGATCCTGGAGCGAATTAATTCCGCCGGTGTCCTGCTGCACGGTATCGGCACTGCGGAGGATATGGCCAGGCGTCGCGGTGCCGGGGAAGAAGAGATCCGCATGCTGCAAGTAAAGGGTGCGGTGGGTGAAGTGTTCGGCTTTTTCTTCAATGCTCGGGGTGAGGTTGTAGAATGTATTCCCAGTCTCGGTCTTTACCTTGAGGACATGAGCAACCGTGTGGATAATGTAATTGTGATCGCCGGGGGCAGCAAAAAAGCAGAGGCGATTATCGCAGTTGTGGGTAATCACCCGCGGGATCACCTGGTACTTGATGAGAGCGCCGCCCGTAAAATTATGGAAATCGGCGGCATCGATCTTAAAACGGTATCAACAGGATAAAAAAATATCCTGAAGATCATATTAAGGAGGCGGAGTTTATGGCCGTGAAGTTAGGGATTAACGGCTTTGGCCGGGTGGCTAAAGCATGTCTGCGGGCCTCGCTTACGCACCCGGGAGTAGAAGTGGTGGCGGTCAACAGCATACGTGATCCAAAACTCCTTGCCCATCTCCTCAAATACGATTCTATTTATGGTATTCTGAATGGGGAAGTGGCAGCTGAGGGTCAGTCTATCTATGTGGACGGGAAAAAGATTACGGTCCTGGCCCAGCGGGATCCTTCCCTCTTACCCTGGGGCGAAACAGGTGCTGAAGTAATATTGGAGGCAACCGGGGTTTTTAACCGGGGCGCAGATGCAGCGAAGCATTTAAACGGGGGAGCCAAAAAAGTGATTATTACGGCTCCCGGTAAAGAAGTGGAGCGTACTGTGGTGATGGGGGTCAACGAGAATGATTATGATCCTGCAAAACATCATGTGGTCTCAAATGCATCCTGTACTACCAACTGTCTGGCAGTAGTCTGTAAAGTTATGCAACAACAGTTCGGCATCAAGCGTGCTCTAATGACCACTATACATTCCTACACTAATGATCAGCGCCTGCTTGACATCACACACAGCGATTTCCGCCGTGCCCGTGCTGCTGCCATCTCCATGATTCCCACAACTACCGGAGCGGCGCGCAATGTGGGGCTTGTTTTGCCCGAATTGCAGGGTAAGATCAACGGCATGTCCGTCCGTGTCCCCACCTCTGCCGTATCAGTCGTGGATATGGTGGCTGAACTGGAGCGTGATGTTTCAGCGGCAGCAGTAAACGATGCCTTTGCCGCGGCTGCCACCGGCATGATGAGGGGTTATTTGGATATATCTTTTGAACCGTTGGTCTCCGTCGACTTCATCAAAAACCCTGCTTCTGCCATAGTCGATGCGGACTCTACGATGGTGGTTGAAGATAATATGGTGAAAGTTCTGGCCTGGTATGACAACGAGTGGGGTTATTCCACCCGTTGCCTGGATCTGGCGGCCTGGATTGGCGAAAAGGGATTATAATAAACGGTGAAAATATTTTTGAATAAAGATAAACAGGGGTGGTTTTGCGTTGAATAAACTTACTGTTAAAGATGTGTCTGTGCAGGGGAAAAATATCCTGGTGCGCGTTGACTTTAATGTTCCTCTGAATGAGGAGGGGAAAGTTATTGACGATACTAAGATTCGTGCTTCCCTGCCCACACTGGATTGCCTGCTGGCCAAGGGAGCCCGGGTAATCATTGTCTCACACCTGGGCCGTCCCAAGGGTAAAGTTGTGGAGGCGCTGCGCATGGATCCAGTGGCACGGCGGCTGGCACAGTTGCTCGGGCGGACAGTGGAAAAGTGTGACTTCATAACGGGCCCGGAGGTGGATGATGCACTGCACAACCTCTCCCCCGGTGCTTTGCTCATGCTGGAAAATGTACGTTTCGACCCACGGGAAGAAAAAAACGATCCCGGCTTTGCCTGTGAGCTGGCGAGGCTGGCCGATCTTTACGTTAACGACGCTTTTGGCACGGCCCACCGAGCCCATGCTTCCACCAGCGGTGTGGCCGCTTATCTTCCGGCCGTGGCCGGCCTGCTCATGGATAAGGAAATGAGTTACTTAAATAAAAGCCGGGAAAAACCACTTTTTCCCCTGGTAGTTATCCTCGGAGGGAAAAAGGTGGCTGATAAAATCGGCGTAATCCGCCATTTTCTCCCGTGTGACTGCACCCTTTTACTGGGCGGTGTCATGGCCAATACCTTTTTGAAAGCCCGGGGTTTTTCCATGGGTGATTCCCTCTGTGAAGATGATAAATTGGATATGGCCCGTGAGATCCTGGAAGAGGCGGAGCGCAGTCCGGCAAAACTACTGCTGCCGCTTGATGTTTTTATTGTGGAAAAGCTGCAGCGTGACAGCGCCCACCAGGTGAAATCCGTTGATGATATCCCGTCAGGCTGGAGTGCGGTGGACGTTGGCCCTAAAACACTGCAAAGCTTCCAGGAGGCGATTGCCGATGCGAAAATGATCCTCTGGAACGGCCCCCTGGGCGCCTATGAGTTTCCCCCTTTCCACTGGGGAACGGAGATGGTGGCCCGCGCAGTGGCAAAATCTGATGCCGAATCAATAATCGGAGGCGGGGATATAGTTGCTGCCCTGGAAAAACTGGACCTAAGCGGACAGGTTACCCATATCTCCACCGGTGGTGGAGCTGTCCTAGATTTTTGGAAGGGTAAGGATTTACCCGGCCTGTCAGTCCTGCAGGACCGGACAAAATCAGGCGTAAATGTAAAGGGGTAAGTTGGATAGTTAGACAGTTGGATAGTTGGATAGGAAAAGATTAAACCCGCCTGGCGCCATGGTTGTCTACTCAACTACTGACTAATGATTAACCTTGTTCTTAATCCTTAACTACTGACTACTTGAATACTTGACTCCTGATTACTTGTTACTGATTTACTTTTGTCTACTGACTACTGACTACCTTGATTCCAGAATCCTTAACTACAGAAGCTTTCTTTAAGAGAGGAGCAACTGGTTCAGAGATGAGACAGCCTATGGTGATTGCCAACTGGAAAATGAATATGACGCTCTCCGATTCTGAAGAATTCGTGAGACGTTTTACTGCAGAAGATGTGGGGGGCGGTGGTGTGGAAATGGTCATCTGCCCTTCTTTTATTGCACTGTCCGCCCTCTCCCTTCTGTTAAAGGAAACTTCCCTGCTACTTGGAGCGCAGAACATGTACTGGGAAAAAGCAGGCGCCTTTACAGGGGAAATCTCACCGCTGATGCTGCGGGAAATTGGGGTACGTTACGTAATTACCGGCCATTCGGAACGGCGCACCTATTTTGGGGAGACGGACGAGGACGTGGGTAAAAAAGCAGAAACAGCTTTTGCCATGGGCCTGGTTCCGGTTATCTGTGTTGGTGAAAACGGAGAAGAGAGACGGGCCGGTAAAACAAAAGAGGTAATCGGCCGGCAGCTGTTAACCGCCGTGCAGGCGCTTCATGAGGAAGCAGACTGGCGCAGGCTGATCGTGGCATATGAACCCGTATGGGCGATCGGCACGGGTGTCCCGGCCCGTGCTGAAGATGCAGCCGTGGTAGCTGCCTGTATCCGATCGCTCTTGCATGAAAAGTGGGGCGAAGTTGCAGCAGCGGTGCGTATCCTTTACGGGGGAAGCGTCAACCCGGATAATATAACGGAATTTACAGCCAGGCCGGGAATCGACGGGGCCCTGGTGGGGAACAGCAGTCTCAAACCCGCCTCTTTTGCTGCAATGGTGAATGCTGTTTCTGCGGAGAGGAGAGGATAAGGGGGTGCCTGCCAATAGTAAAAATTTCCTTGTCCTTATCATCATGGACGGCTGGGGTCTCAGACAGGAAAAAGAAGGAAACGCCATTGCCCAAGCCCACACTCCGGTTATAGATACTTTAATGGAGAAATATCCATGGGCGCGCCTTGTCGCCAATGGGGAGGATGTGGGGTTGCCGGCAGGCCTGATGGGTAACTCGGAAGTGGGACACCTGAATATGGGTGCGGGGCGTATTGTCTTTCAGGAAATGGTGCGTATAAACAAGGCTATCACTTCGGGAACATTTTTTAACAACGAAATCCTGCTTCGCGCCATGCATGAGGCACGGTGCAAAAACAGTGCTCTCCACCTCATGGGGCTGCTTTCCGATGGTGGCGTTCACAGCCATAATACTCACCTTTATGCCCTGTTACGCATGGCTAAGCAGCAGGGCCTTTCCCAGGTATACATACATCCCGTGCTTGACGGGCGGGACACGCCGCCGCGCAGTGCAGGCCGCTACTTGGAAGAGTTGGAGACAATGTGCCGCGAAATTGGCACAGGTTCAATTGCCAGTATTGTCGGACGCTATTACACCATGGATCGGGACAAGCGCTGGCCCCGCACCGAGAAAGCATATCGTGCTTACATTTACGGTGAGGGGTATGATGCACCAAGCAGTCTGGAGGCTTTGGAACAGGCCTACGAACGGGGAGAGTCGGACGAGTTTGTGCTGCCGACCCTGATAAATAACAGCAGGGGTGAGCCCCGAGCCCTGTTGAAGGATGAAGATGTGCTTATATTTTTTAATTTTCGCGCAGACCGGGCGCGGCAAATCAGCTATGCTTTCACGGACGAAAACTTCAACTGTTTCCCAAGGGGTGAAAATCCCCCCTTACCCTATTACGTTACCTTTACCGAATATGAGAATAACCTCACTGCTCCGGTAGTTTTCCAGACGGTTGACCTGCGGGACACCCTGGGAGAAGTTATCTCCCGGCAGGGACTCAAACAATTGCGCATTGCGGAGACGGAAAAATACGCCCACGTTACCTATTTTTTCAGTGGCGGACGGGAAGAAAGGTTTCAGGGAGAAGAGCGGATCCTGATCCCTTCCTCCCAAGTGGCCACTTATGATCTGAAACCGGAAATGAGTGCCTGGGAGGTTACGGCAAGAGTTTTAACAGAATTAGAGAAAGACTGGTATACCCTGATTGTCCTGAATTTTGCCAATGTCGATATGGTGGGACACACAGGCATGTTATCCAAGGCAATTACAGCAGTGGAAACGGTGGACCAATGTGTGGGGAACATTATAGAAAGTGTGCTGGCAAAGGGGGGTATTGCCCTGGTCACGTCGGATCACGGTAATGCAGAACAAATGTTTGATGAAACTTCTCCCCATACTGCACATACCATTAATGACACACCCTTAATCCTCGTGGATCCGCGGCACCTGTACCGTTTAAAAGCCCGGGGAAGACTGGCCGATGTAGCCCCCACGATTTTAAAATTACTCTCCCTGCCCATCCCCACAGCCATGAACGGGGAGGTTTTGGCAGTTGACAGTTGACACTAATTCTTGTTTCTCTGTTTCTCGACTCTGTTTCTCTTGCTTCTTGCCTCTTGTCCCGTATCCCAGTACCCCGTATTGGATAGATTATATGTAATAACTGAGGATAAAGAATCCAGGTATTATGATTGGTTTCAATCATTTATCTGACTACTGACTCCTGAATTCTGACCCTTAAAATAAAAAAAGAGGTGATTTATGATGACGACGCTGATTCAGGCAGTTCATCCCCGGGAGATTCTCGATTCCCGGGGCAATCCCACCGTGGAAGTGGATGTTGTACTGGAATGCGGCAGTATCGGCCGCGCGGCCGTTCCCTCCGGGGCATCAACCGGAAGCTTTGAAGCACTGGAATTACGGGACAAAGATAAAAAACGTTATCTGGGCAAAGGCGTTCTTACTGCGTTACAAAATGTGCGCGAGAAAATTGCTCCCGCTATCCGGGGCAAAGACGCCTTGGAACAGGGGGATCTTGATCGCATTCTTTTGGAATTGGACGGCACTGAAAATAAAGGCAAACTGGGGGCCAACGCCATGCTTGGCGTTTCCATCGCCGTTGCACGGGCTGCAGCTTCCGCCCTGGGTTTGCCCCTTTACCGCTACCTGGGCGGCGTAAATGCCTGTCTCCTCCCCGTGCCCATGATGAACATTCTCAATGGGGGAAAGCATGCCGACAACAATGTTGACGTGCAGGAGTTTATGATCCTGCCCGTGGGAGGACGTGACTTCAAAAGTTCACTGCGCATGGGGACAGAGGTCTATCATCACCTTAAAAAAGTACTGAACGAAATGGGCTTGAGTACTGCTGTTGGTGACGAAGGAGGCTTTGCTCCCAATCTCACCTCCAATGAAGACTCCCTGCAAATTATTGTTAAGGCAATTGAGGCGGCCGGATATGTGCCCGGGGAGGACGTGGTGCTGGCCCTTGACGTGGCTGCCACCGAATTGTATGAAAATGGTGTCTATCAGCTCAGGGGTGAAGGCCTGGAGATGACCTCCGAAAAGCTGATCGAGTACTACGACAACCTTCTTTCCCATTATCCCATCGTCTCCATTGAGGACGGCCTTTCAGAAGAAGATTGGGAAGGCTGGCGGGAAATGACAATTGCACTTGGTCACAAGGTGCAGCTAGTGGGCGATGATAACTTTGTCACCAATCCTGTGCGGTTGCAGCGCGGCATTGATGAAGGGGTTGCCAACTCCATTCTGATCAAAATGAACCAGATTGGCACTGTTACAGAGACGCTGGAAACGGTCAAGCTTGCTCTGCGAAACGGCTATAGCTGTGTAATCTCACATCGCTCCGGAGAAACGGAAGATACAGCCCTTGCGGATCTGGCCGTGGCAGTAAACGCTGGGTTTGTTAAAACGGGGGCTCCAGCTCGCTCAGAACGGGTGGCAAAATATAACCGCCTGCTGCGTATCGAAGAAGGTTTGGGCAAGGCCGCCTGCTTCCCCGGCAAAAATATTCTGCACCGGTGATGAGTCTGTTCCAATTTCCATATCCCTGTTTCCCGTCATTCTCCCGATTACTGGTCCCTAGCTCTTGACTACTGACTACTGACTACTGATTACTTGTTCCCTAGCTCCTGACTACTGATTCCCTTATTCTCTGATTCCCTTATTCTCTTGCCAGTAATCTTTTCTTATGTTAAAATAACCGTGCACTTTACCATAATTTTGTGGGAGGAGGATGATCCTGCTTGCGGATGACGATTATTGTTATATACGTGATAATATGCCTCTCCCTGATTGCCACCGTATTACTCCAGTCCGGTAAAAGCGCGGGACTTTCCGGTGCCATTGCCGGCGGCGGTCAGGCCCTGTTCGGCAAGAAAAAAGGACTTGACGATCTGTTCGGGAAGATTTCCACGGGGCTGGCCGTTGCTTTTATGCTCACGGCTATACTTTTGAATCTGCTTTAGAGATAGAGTTTTTATGGTCCCGGCTGTTGTTACTCCCGTTTTATTTTAGACCGGGGGAAAGGAGGGTATGGTTTTTTTGTAATAGGGAGTAAGGCGGGGCTTTGTGCTGTAATCTTTTATTTTGGAGGAGGTAATAACGTTGAATGTAGTTGTATTAGCCCCGATAGCAGGTTTAATCGCCATTATATTTGGCCTAATTCTCTGGGGCCGGGTCAGCCGTGAGGATGCGGGCAATGAGCGGATGCAGGAAATCGCAGCTGCCATCCATGAAGGGGCCATGGCCTTTTTAAACAGAGAGTATCGGACCCTGGCGGTTTTTGCACTGGTTCTAAGCATAGTAATCGGCATTTTCATTAGCTGGTTTACAGCCATCTGTTTTATCGTCGGTGCCATATTTTCAGCCACAGCCGGTTATGCCGGGATGAAGATTGCTACCCTGGCAAATGTGCGTACGGCCAGCGCTGCCCAGCGTGGGATTAACCCAGCTTTGGGCGTGGCTTTTTCCAGTGGTTCCGTTATGGGCATGATGGTAGCGGGAATCGGACTCTTCGGAGTTAGTGTCCTATACTTAATTTTCCGGGAACCATCCGTGGTAAACGGTTATGCGCTAGGAGCAAGTTCCATCGCCCTTTTCGCCCGTGTGGGCGGGGGGATCTACACCAAGGCGGCGGACGTGGGTTCGGACCTGGTGGGTAAGGTGGAAGCTGGTATTCCTGAAGACGACCCCCGTAACGCCGGCGTAATCGCCGACAACGTTGGTGACAATGTGGGCGACGTTGCCGGCATGGGTGCAGACCTCTTTGAATCCTATGTGGGTTCTATGATTGCCACCATGACAGTAGGTCTCATTCTCTTTAACACACCAGGGTCCATTGGTTATCAAAATATCGGCATTGTTATCCTGCCGTTGCTTGTCGCTTCCATCGGCATCATATCCTCCGTTGTGGGCTTTTTCTTCGTACGCGCCAAGGAGGGTGTACGCCTCGGGGCCGCTCTGGAACGTTCCACGCTGGTAGCTGCAGCAATCGTCATCATCGGTTCCTATTTTATTACCATGAACGTGCTACAGAATATTGGTCCGTTTATCGCTGTAATTGCCGGCTTGCTGGCCGGTGTGATTATCGGAAAGCTTACCGACTACTACACCTCTTATCATTTTAAACCAACACAGGACCTGGCCCGTGCTTCTCAAACGGGAGCTGCCACCAACATCATCAGCGGCCTGGCCCTTGGCATGAAAAGCACCACTCTTCCCCTTCTAACCATTATTGTAGCCATTCTTGTTGCTTACCAGGCCGGTGGTGTCTACGGTATCGCCATCGCTGCTGTGGGCATGCTCTCCACTGTGGGGACCACCGTATCTGTTGATGCTTACGGCCCCGTTGCCGATAATGCGGGCGGCATTGCCGAAATGTCTAAGATGGATCCGGAAGTGCGTAAAATTACAGATGAACTTGACTCCGTGGGTAACACCACTGCAGCAATCGGCAAGGGCTTTGCCATCGGTTCGGCAGCACTTACGGCGCTTGCCCTCTTTACCGCTTACACCATGGCGGCGGGGATTGAAATTATTAATATCACAGATCCCAATGTTATCGTCGGTCTTTTACTCGGCGGTGTGGTAATCTTCTTTGCCAGCGCCAAGACGATGGAGGCGGTGGGAGAGGCAGCCCACGACCTGATCGAGGAGATCCGGCGCCAGTTCCGTGAGATTCCCGGTATTATGGAGGGGACAGCCAAACCTGAATATGCCAAATGTGTGGATATCAGCACAGCTGCAGCCCTCAAAAAGATGATTGTACCGGGCGTTACCGCAGTGGTTGCCCCTATCCTTGTTGGCCTCTTCATCGGCAAGGAAGCCCTGGGCGGTCTCCTGGCCGGGGCTCTGGTTACAGGAGTGCTCATGGCTATCTTCATGGCTAACTCAGGTGGTGCCTGGGATAATGCCAAAAAGTGGATTGAGACTGGAGAGCTGGGCGGCAAGGGTAGTGAAACCCACCATGCTTCTGTGGTTGGTGATACGGTTGGTGACCCCTTCAAAGACACAACCGGTCCTTCCATTAATATTTTAATCAAGCTCATGAGTATCGTGGCTTTGGTTTTTGCGCCCCTCTTCTTATAGAAGGGACAATCCATTTTATGTTAAACGTGGCTTAAACGTAAAGAAAGAGAGCAAGCAGCATCAAATGTTGCTTGCTCTCTTTCCTTTGGTGTATAATAACAAAACAGAAGTCAGGAGTCAGGAGTCAGAATTCAGGAGTCAGGACTAAAAAGTGTAAGATAAAAGCATTATAAGTACTCTTGAATAGACAATACTATATGGAGTATCCGTAATGTTTTATTAAGAGAATTGGAGTAGATAACACATGCCAGTTGAACGAAAGTCAGTATTAAGTTTCCTGCTGCTGGAGGACTGCCGTCCCCGCACCTTTGAAGCGCTGCAGCAGGCTCTTCAGGTCACAAAGGAGAAAGATATTGCCGAGCTTTATGTTATGCTCACCTCCCTGGAGAAAGAGGGTTTTATTTGTAAGACAGTGCAGGGCCGTTATGCCCCGCTGCGCGGTAACGGTATGCTTGTGGGCACGCTGCAGGGCCACAACCGTGGTTTTGCTTTCCTGTTGCCTGAAGCCCCGGGTGAAGCCGACGTCTTTATCCCACCGGACAAAACAAGGGGAGCCCTGCACCGGGATCGTGTTATTGCCCGTGTGCTCGGTGCCAAGAAGGACGGAAGGCGGGAAGGTGAGGTGGTACGCATCCTTAAACGGGAAAACCTGCGCGTGGTGGGAACCTATGAAGGAAGTCGCCGCAAGGGGCATATCATCCCCGATGACCGCCGTATGCCCGACAAAATAATGATTAATGAAGTAAGGAGTGAAAAGGTTGAGTCCGGTGATAAGGTTCTGGTGGAGATTACCCGCTGGCCAAGCCCCACTAACCCCGACCCCGAGGGTAAAATCGTGGAAGTGATTGGGCCTGCCGACGCTCCGGGGGTGGATATTACCTCCATCCAGAAACGTTTTGGCCTGGCTGACACTTTCCCCGAAAATGTGCTGCATGAAGCAGCTAAATTCGATGAGACGCAGATCGAAGCCCATGCAGTAAAGGAAGAACGACTGGATCTGCGCGAACTCACCCTGGTTACCATCGATGGTGCCGATGCCAAGGATCTGGATGATGCCATATCCCTGGAGCGGACGGATGGGGGCGGTTACCGCCTGGGAGTACATATTGCCGATGTAAGCTGGTACGTAAGGGAGGGCAGCGCTTTGGACCGTGAAGCCCTGCGCCGCGGTACCAGTGTCTACTTAGTGGACCGGGTTATCCCCATGCTTCCGCCCAACCTTTCCAACGGCGTGTGCAGCCTCAACCCCGGCGTACCCCGCCTCGCTGTCAGCGTCTTTATGGAGTTGGACGAAGAAGGGAATCAGCTTCGTTATGAATTTGCCCCAAGCCTTATCTCTGTCCGGGAACGGATGACCTATGATGCGGTCAGTCAAATCCTCGCAGGCGACGCAGATGTGAGCCGACGTTATGCAGGGCTGGCGCAGGTATTTCAGGATATGTCAAAGCTGGCGAAATTACTCAAAGCAAGAAGGCGGGCGCAGGGAGCCCTTGATTTTAATTTCCCCGAGGCTAAAATTATCCTGGATGATCAGGGGAAACCGGTTAAAATTGAGGTGCGGGGTGAAGGGGAAGCAGAATCGATCATCGAGGAGTTTATGCTCCTGTGCAACGGGGTGATCGCCACCCATTTTCGTCGCCTTAAAGTACCCTTTCTCTATCGTGTGCACGAACAGCCCGAAATGGATAAATTAGTCGCTCTGCGGGATTTTCTATCCCTTTTCGACATTAACCTTAAAGGAGACCTGGGCCAAGTCTCGCCGCAGCAGTTTCAGCGTATCCTGCGCAAGGTGAAGGGATCAGCGGTGGAGAAGATTGTCAACCACGTGCTGCTTCGTACCCTCCCCCAGGCACACTACAGTGATGCGCCTCTCGGACACTTCGGCCTGTCCACCCAGGACTACAGCCACTTTACCTCACCCATTCGCCGCTATCCTGACCTCATGATTCACCGTATCCTGCACAAAATGCTCCCCGGTAAAATGCCCGCCGCAGAAAAACGGCGCCTCGTGACACTCCTGCCCCAGGTGGCCCGCACATCCTCCGAACTGGAGCGCACCGCAGTGGAAGCGGAAAGGGCAACCCATGAGCTTAAAAAACTGGAGTTCATGGAGGGTAAAGAGGGGAATGAATACGACGGCCTGATCAGCGGTGTTACATCCTTCGGTTTCTTTGTGGAGCTGCCGGACACGGTAGAGGGGCTTGTCCACCTCAGTACGCTGGAAGGGGATTACTTCATCTTTGACCAGAAGCGCTATACTCTCACGGGAGAACGACACGGCACGGTTTACCGCCTCGGTGATCCCATACGGGTACGCCTGGTGCGCGTGGACTGGGAGATGCGCAGTATCCACTTTCTTCCCGTGGAGGATCCGGCTAAGCAACACGATAAGAAGAAGAAAGTTGACAGGGAAGGCAAAAAACGAAGAATTACAAAAACAACAAGGCCCCGTAGCAGGCGGCGTAAACAAAAATAAAAATACAGTCTCTAAAATCATTAATATTGACTAGTCACTATCTGAAAAAATAGTGGAATGAATGAGATATAAGATTTCATACTTACACGCTAATTTATAGAAAAAAGGGAGTAGAAACGCAGGTTCTGCCTCTCTTTTTTCCAGATAGACTTCTTTTTCCGGGACGGTGGCAAGATTTTTAAAATATCCCCAAAGATGATCCAGGATCTTGCACAGCATCCTTTGCTCCAGGGGAGAGCGTGTTATTTCCAGCACACGGGCCACCAGTTCTCCCTCCTGCCCGATCGGGCAATCTTCCTTGTTTCTCAGGTTTGTCTGTATCTCTTTGTAATAACCGTCCCCCCGGCTCATTACAGCATACTGATACTGTGCCCAGAACTGTGAACCCCGAACCGGCAGGGGGATACGTCCCGTCCGGGCGGCAGCGTCGTATTTTTCCTGTAGCAGGCCAAACTGAAGTTGGGGTGGATCAACCCAACGTAAGATTCCCCCGCCGGCACAATCCACATCCGGCAACGGCGAGCGATGGCCATAACCGCGCAAGGCCATCTCCCTTACCGTGAGGTCGTGGGCCAATCTCAGTCCATGCAGATTATGGCGCCACCGTATTGTTTCAGGGTGGTGTGCATAACCCTCTTTCCCACCGGTAATAACGCTGAAAATGGCGTGGATTTCCACATGCTGCCCCAGCAGGCTTTGCCGCGACAAATAACCCGGATGTATATCCCAGACGCGCATAATCATTCCCCCGCTGCTATTATGCTCCTGTTTTATCCAATTATAGCACTCCCTCTTGAGAATAAAGGAAAATCGTGTTATAATTAACTACATCATAAATTATAAACTGCCAAAATGCCCTACTGTGATTGAGCCTGGCCGGTAGGGTTTAGTTATCGCTGAAGGGAGATAATTGTCATTACGGAAGGCACAGGCAAGGGAGGACAACCTGGAGGCAAGGTGCTGGCCAAGAATCGCAAAGCGCGGCATATTTATAACATCCTTGAAACCTTTGAAAGCGGTATCGCTCTGCACGGCACGGAGGTTAAATCAGTGCGTGATGCCCGTGTCAACCTCAAAGAGAGCTATGCCCGGGTTGAAAACGGAGAACTTTTCCTATATAATATGCATATCAGTCCCTATGAGCAGGGCAACCGCTTCAACCACGAGCCCTTGCGTAAGCGCAAGCTGCTCATGCACCGCCGCGAGATTAACCGTCTCGGTGGGTACGTGAAGGAGAAAGGGTTTACCCTTGTGCCCCTGAGCCTGTACCTGAGCCGCGGCAAGGTCAAATTGGAACTGGCCCTGGCCCGGGGCAAGCGGGATTATGACAAACGGCACGATATTGCGGAGCGGGATGCGAAGCGGGATATGGACCGGGCCCTTAAAGAAAGACAGAAAGTCAATTAATGTTGCAAAAAGTTATGGCAAACTTACAAAAGTGGCCATACTAATATATGGGGGTGAAGGGTTTCGACGGGGGTCGAAGAGGCAGGAGAAGCGAGTCCAGGACCATGGCCTGGTCAAAACATGGAACGGCTATAATTGCCAAACCGA
>SKTJ01000066.1 GCA_007122565.1 Syntrophomonadaceae bacterium
AAGCTGCCCGACCGCCATACCCTGAAGCAGGCAGAGATAAACCAACTCCTGCTGGCCAAGGCACTGCAAGGCGCAATCGTTACCCGCCTCAAGGGGGGCGATCCGTATCTATTCGGTAGGGGAGGCGAAGAGGCCGAACTGCTGGTTGAAAATGATGTTTGTTTTGAAGTGGTGCCGGGGATAACCTCGGCCATCTCCGTCCCCGCATACGCCGGCATTCCCGTAACCCACCGGGATTTTACCTCCAGTTTTGCCATAATTACCGGCCATGAAGACCCTACTAAAGATGAAACGGGCCTGGCCTGGGATAAAATAGCCACCGGCATCGGGACCCTGGTCTTTCTCATGGGGGTGGGAAATCTGCCCCTGATCATAGAAAAGTTATTGGAACACGGCCGTTCCCCTAAAACTCCCGTGGCCCTGATCCGGTGGGGAACCAGGCCGGAACAACAGACGCTCACTGGTTGCCTGGAAGACATTGTGGAAAAAGTAGTCCAGGCTGACTTCAAATCTCCCGCCGTGATTATCGTGGGGGATGTGGTAAAATTGCGGCACAAACTGCAGTGGTTTGAGAACAAACCCTTTTTCGGCAAGCGGGTTGTGGTAACGCGGGCGCGGGAGCAGGCCAGTGTCCTCTCGGAAAGGATTGAAGAGCTGGGGGGAGAGCCCTTTGAATTCCCCGTTATCCAAATAGCCGAGCCTCTGGATTTTAGCCCCATGGACAGGGCTATCGGCACAATTCATACCTACAACTGGGTTATCTTTACCAGCGTTAACGGGGTTGAGCATTTTTTTAAGCGGCTCCGTTTTCTCGGCAAAGATATTCGGGAGCTAAAAGGACTGCGCCTTTGTGCAATTGGCCCAAGCACGCGGGGAGCCCTGGAGGAAAAAGGCCTCATTGTTGAATATGTCCCTTCCGAATACCGGGCAGAGGCAGTACTGGAAGTAATCCAGGATGTCTTAAAACCAGGTGAAAAAGTTCTGTTGCCCCGGGCTGATATCGCCCGTAAAATTCTGAGCGAGGCACTCCAATCCATGGGTGCAATCGTGGATGATGTGGAAGCTTACCGCACCCTGCGGGGGGGCGCCGATGCCCTGCTGCTGCGGAGCATGCTTGAGGAAAAACAGGTTCAGGTTGTTACTTTTACCAGTTCTTCCACCGTGCGCAACTTTGTGGAACTGCTGGGGGATGGTTACGGGGATTTGCTGCAGCATGTTACCCTGGCCAGTATCGGCCCTGTCACCACGGAAACAGCAGGGGAACTGGGGTTAAAGATAGATGTGCAGGCCACCGACTATACAATTGACGGTTTGCTTGAAGCGCTTCAGCTATACTTTATTGATACAAACGGGAGAGAGGGAGAAAATTGCTCAGTGTAACCAAACTTTTATTGGACTCTGATTATTATGGCGACAGCCTGCGTTACCAGAGCGGTACCCGGGAGCACGTACACGGCGCTACTGCCGGCGGTGGTCCTGTGGTGGTCTGGAACAGCACCCGCAGTTGCAACCTTAAATGTGTCCATTGCTATATGGATTCGGATAACAAAGAATACGAGGGCGAGTTGTCCACGGCAGAAGCGATGCAGTTTATTGATGACCTGGCGGAATTTAACGTTCCCGTCCTCCTTTTTTCGGGGGGGGAACCCCTGGTGCGCAGCGACTTTTTTGACTTAGTCAGTTATACAATTAAGAAAGGCATACGTGCCACTATTTCCACCAACGGCACCCTCATTGACAAGGCAACGGCCAAAACAATTAAAAAGCTCGGTGTGGGCTATGTGGGAGTAAGCCTCGATGGTATCGGTTCAAACAATGACCGGTTTCGCCGTAAGAAAGGGGCCTTTGAAGAGGCCCTGCGCGGTATCCGAAACTGTCTGGATATTGACCAGCGCGTCGGGCTGCGCTTTACTATTAACCGGCATAATTTTGGGGAGTTAAACGAAATCCTTAACCTGGTTGAGGAGGAAAATATTCCTCGCGTTTGTTTCTATCACCTCGTCTATTCGGGGCGCGCTTCGGAGATGATGGAGGAGGATGTCTCCAAAGAGGAATCCCGGCAGGCCATGGAGTTGATCATTGACCGGACGCTGGACTTTCACCGCCGGGGGAAAGAAAAAGAGATCCTCATGGTGGACAACCATGCGGACGGGCCTTTTATCTATCTCACCATGCAGCAAAGAGACCCGGCACGGGCTGCCCGCGTTATGGAACTGCTTCAAACCAACGGGGGAAACCGCACAGGTATTGCCATCGGTGATGTGGACAGCCTCGGTTTTGTTCACCCGGACCAGTTTACCCAGAACCATACCTTTGGCAACGTGCGTGAGCGCAAATTCGGCGAGATCTGGACGGATACGAGCCATCCTGTGCTGGCAGGCCTGAAGAACAGAAAACCACTGCTCAAAGGCCGCTGTGCCCAGTGCCGCTGGCTTGATGTCTGCAATGGCAATTTTCGCGCCCGCGCCGAAGCAGCCACAGGCGATTTCTGGGAATCGGACCC
>SKTJ01000120.1 GCA_007122565.1 Syntrophomonadaceae bacterium
CATAAACCAGGCAAGCGATCCGGTGGAAACAACATATGGGTTTCATATCATAGAAGTACTGGACCGTAAGGATTCCCGCGATGTAACCTTTGAAGAAGTTAAGGAAGAAGTAGAGGAAATAATGGTTGAGAAATTACTTTATAATCTCATGGATGAGCAAGTCGATATGCTCTGGGATATTGCAGATATTGAATACAGACTGTAATTAACCTTTTGTTTATAAGCATAATACTTGTGAGGAAGGGTGAGCTCAAATGTTAAAAAAAAGGTTGTCGGCTCGCTTTATTATTCAGTCCGTTTTTGTTTTCCTCACAGCTTTTTATGTTTTTGCACCATTTATCATTGCGGAGCGGAGCTGGGCGGAGGGGTTATGCCCCCTCGGTGGCCTGGAAACGCTGCCCTATCTTATCGGCAGCGGTGTTTATTTAGAACATATCAGTTCATTTAATATCGGCATTATGACGGCTCTGATCATCCTTACATTACTATGCGGCCGCATGTTTTGCAGTTATATTTGCCCCCTGGGCTCACTGCAGGAATGGTTTGGTAATCTCGGAAAAAAACTTGGGCTCAGAAAAGAGATTCCGGTGCCGTTAGAACAGGTCTTAAACAAACTGAAATATGTGGTATTGATAGTTATCCTTGGCGGCACATATTCTTTAGCCGAATTGATATTCCGTAAGTACGATCCATTTTATGCCCTGCTACACCTGATTTCCCCCGCCTTAAATGCTTCGTTTCTTATTTTGGGGTTAACTTTACTCGGTTCCCTTTTTGTCAATCGCTTATGGTGCAGGTTTTTATGCCCAATTGGCGCCTTAGTCAGGGTGCTGAGCTTTTTTAGCCTGGTTAAGCTTGTGCGTGATGAGACGTCCTGTATAAACTGCAATCTCTGCAATAAGTCATGCCCGGAAAATATCAGGCCGGCAGAGCAGGTAGTGCTAACCAAAGACGGTTGTACTCACTGCCTGGATTGTATAGGCGTATGCCCCGGGGGCCTGGATGCAATGAAACTGACTATGGTCAAGACCAAATATATAAATAAAGGAATAAGGGAGGGGCAATAGTCATGGTCGTAAAAAAACACTGCCAGATATTTATTGCTCTATTTCTATTCATTGGGGTCTTGTGGACAGGGCAGGTATACGGTTTTTGGCAGCTAAAAGACGACGAAATTGGCGGTGATACGCTTATTATCGAAGTTTCAAACAGATACGGCATACCCTTGGAGATAATTTATGAAACCTGGAATATACCAGCTCACGTTCCGCCCCGGGCTGAACTTGCTGAAGCAAGAGATGAAGCCGGATTTTCCATCGGCCGCTTCAAAATATGGGTAACCGCTTTTGTGAAGGAAAATAATCTCCTTGCATCGGTGGAGTTCACTGAAGTGGAAAAGACAGAAAATGATGCTGATCTGAACATCACAGGAGCGATAACGCTGCAGGAGCTTACATATTATTTTGGTATTCCCCAAGCAGAGATTTTCAGGAAATTTTCTCTGCCCGACTCCCTTTCCCCGGATACGACCGTAAGAGATCTTAGGGAATCATATGATGTAGAACTAGGAGAAATAAAAATCTGGCTCCAAATCATCAGTGACGGTTTGCCTTATTATCATGCCATGCAAGCGGGCGAACTGCTTAATCCTGATCATATAAGAGAGTGGATGACTATTGAACAGCTCTCCCAGGCTACAGGTATGCCCCTGGATTATCTTTACACACAAGCCCGTCTCTCCTCTCAGGTAGAAGCGAATATAACACTTGAAGAGCTGGGGCGAATTACCGGTTTTGCAATGGAGGATATGCGTAAAGTAGTAAGCGAGTATTACATCCTAAACCCTGATATTGAACTCGTTGCGCCCCAAATAATTCCCTCTGGCACTCCTGCAGGCGAACCCCAGGGCACCCCCCAGGGCGTACAAGGGGAACGTTTAATTGAAGTTGATGGAATCCGGGGAGCAAACACGATCGATGAAGTGTGTGACCACTACAACATAACCAGGTCATGGCTGCTGCACCAGCTGGATATGCCTGCAGATACGCCAGGTAACATATCATTCCGGTCTCTGGAAATAGAAATAGGCCGGGTAAGAAGCATTGTAGAGGATTTTCAAGAAAAGAATTAATAAAGCGCCAGGCCTAAAACAAAAAAAGAGCCGCCCCGTTTTATAACGAAGCGGCTCCTCTTAAACGCTAATCCAGCTAATCCTTATTACATTTACCCCTACGTGGGATAAATCCATTTTCTTCAAGCTTTTCATAGCGTTTGTCCAACCGGGAAATAATTTTATCGCCCTTTTCCTTTGAGATGACTCCATACTCTACATATTTGGATATCACTTCTTTTCGTTTTTCGTGAAGTTCTTTGTGAAGTGTAGCTAACTCTTGCTGCTGTGTTTCATCTAACTGCACTGTTTCATTTGCCAAAATAACGGGTAAAGTTTTATTTGCCTTAACCGGCAATGCCCCTAGTGCTAGCGCTAAACCTAAAACAC
>SKTJ01000174.1 GCA_007122565.1 Syntrophomonadaceae bacterium
GATTCCCAGGTCAGCCATTTTGATCAGCAACTCCGATGGCAGTTCCACTTTTTTCAGTTCAACCCAAATGTAATCATCACATGTTCCTGCGTCAAAACAGAATACTTCGAGTTGGTATTTTTTCATGCCCCATACCCCTCCTTCTCACCCGTAAATTCTGCCAGTTTGCGATAAAGTTCTTCCGCCTCCGGTTCTACTTTAGCGGGGATATCAAGGATCAGCTGCAGGTATAGGTCGCCGTGTTCTCCTCCCACACGGGGCATTCCTTTCCCCCGCAGACGCATCCTATGCCCGTTGTGGGTACGGGGGGGGATCGTTACGCGCACAGATCCGTCCAGCGTGGGGGCTGTAATCTTACCGCCCAGTACGGCTTGCCACGGATAGATTGTTACTTTTGTTTCCAGATCATCTCCATTCAAGGTAAACCGGGAATGGGGCATCACTTTTACCTTCAGGTATAGATCGCCGCGCTCCCCACCTGCTTCCGCATCCCCTCCCTGTCCTTTGAGACGAATTTTTTTACCGCTGCGGGCATCACGAGGCACCTTAAGCTTTATTGTTTTTGCCGTGGAAACATGGCCCCCGCCGCCACAAGCTTGGCAGAAACTATTGCCAAGTTGTCCGGTACCACCGCATTTATCGCATAAATCCTGCAAAGAAAATTGCAATTGTTTTTCCCGGCCCTGGTAGATTTCCTCCAGCGTAACCTCCAGTTCCGCTTCCACGTCAACGCCGCGCCGGGGGCGACGGGTCCGTCGCGAAGGTCCCCCGCCTCCACCGCTGAAAGCACCGCCAAATATAGATTCAAAAAAATCGCTGAAACTGCCGCTACCCTGCTCACCGCCAAAGTTAAAAGAAAAGCCTTCAAAATCGCCGGAACCTGTTTGGTTTCTTTGATATCCTGGCCGTTGTTGATAATGGTGTTGATCATTGAATGCATCCCCGTGTTCCCAGTTAGCTCCGAGGCGGTCGTAACGTGATCGTTTCTCCTTGTCCTTGAGTACTTCGTAAGCTTCGTTAATCATTTTGAACTCTTTTTCCGCTTCTTCTTTTTTCTCCGGGGGTTGCAGATCCGGATGGTGCTTCCGTGCCAATTTCCGATAGGCGTTACGCACATCTTTCTCCGTGGCGTTTCGTTCCACACCCAGTATCTTGTAATAATCCTGAAATTTAACAGCCATAATTTAACCTCCAGGTAAGTAAGAGTCGAAAGTCGAAAGTCAAATGTCGAAAGTCTTGAGAAACAACTATTAACCTTAGACTTTGGACTAAACAGTTACATACAAAAAATGTTACTACTCAGATGTAATTTGCAGCGGGGTTCAGGATACCTGTTCGAAACCGCAGTCTCAAGTTAAAGAAACAGGGGTTGCCTTTGCCGACCCGGCTCACATGCTTTGGCTCGCTGCGCTCAAACACGTAGCATGTGGAAACCCCGGTCCGACAAAGCCTTTTGATCGAGCCTGAACGGTTACTCACAGGTAATCCTGAACCCCCTTGTGCTATTTTCAAGAGTGCTGAGTTGTTACCAAAAATTATTCCATCGTTCCCAGCCTTTATACTATGTATCTTTATTTATTATACGAAATTTTTAGTGAGTAGACAAGAGCTTCCACGTTTGCTTGTTATAAGCAGGATAAGACAGTTATCCCAGCGAATACTATCTGTATTGATAATAGTCCGGAGGTGCTTTATCCAATGATGAATACTGCTGGTAAAAAAAAGGTATTCGTAACACGGCTGATTCCTGGTGCGGCCCTTGAATATCTGCAGGAGTCCTGTGAATGCCGTTTTTTTGAAAGGGAGAACGAACCGGTACCGCAAGCAGTATTGCTCAAAGAGGTGGCTGACGCAGCGGGACTCTATTGTATGCTATCGGATCGCATTGATGCAGCGGTAATCGATGCAGCACCCCACCTTAAGGTGATCAGCACCATGGCGGTGGGTTTTGATCATATCGATGTGGCTGCAGCTGCCCGGCGTAAAATCACTGTTACCCATACGCCGGGGGTTCTCACGGAGACGACGGCGGATCTCGCTTTTGCCCTGATAATGGCAACAAGCCGCAGGCTGATCGAAGCCAATCGGGCTATCTATAATGGTCAGTGGAAGACGTGGGCTCCTCTTTTTATGGCGGGGCGGGATATCCATGGTGCCGCTTTGGGAATTATCGGCCTTGGCCGGATTGGTCAGGCAATGGTGCGCCGCGCCCGGGGGTTTGGCATGAGAGTTTGTTACTACTCCCGGCAGCGCCGTGAAGAGGCAGAGGCAGAGGGAGTGAGTTATTTGCCGCTGGACGATCTGCTCCAGTACAGCGACTTTATTTCTCTGCATGTACCGGCCACCGCGGAAACATCTCAGCTTATCAGTACCCGGGAGTTTAATATGATGAAGCCGACCGCTGTATTGATCAATACGGCTCGTGGCAGCGTGGTGGATGAAGAAGCTCTTTTTGCAGCGCTCGTATCCGGTCAAATCCGTGCGGCCGGCCTTGATGTCTTCGCTGAGGAGCCGGTTAACCTGGAGCATCCGCTGCTCCATTTGCCCAATGTGGTAGCCCTTCCCCATATAGGCAGCGCCAGTGTGGAGACCCGCAATAAAATGGCCATAATTGCTGCCGAAGACATGGTTGCCGTATTGGCAGGCCACCCACCCCAATTTCCCGTTAAATGACAGTCGAGAGTCAAAAGTCGAATGTTGAATGTCAAGCAGGTGTACCAGTAGGGCGGCCATCCACGGCTGCCCGGTTTCACCCTTATTGAACGTCCCTACGTGGTTTTGCCTTTTCTGCCTCCTGCCCTCTTGTTTCCTGTCTCTTGCCTCTTGATCATATATGCTTCCGTCCCAGACGGGCAGCCAGGATTACGGGGTCGTAGACGGGGGAGAAGGGCGGGGCGTATGCGAGGTCAAGTTTAAAGGTTTCTCCTACCGTCATTTTTTGTTGAATCAGCAGGGCAAAGACATCAATCCGTTTCACACCATCCAAAGGGCCTGCCATTTGGGCGCCGAGAAAGCGTCCATCATCCCTGTTGATCACACATACACAATAAAGCTCTTCACCCCCCGGGTAGTAGCGGGGCCTGTTACTCGTACTGAAAGTGTATTTGACGGCGTCGAATGAACTTTTTACTGCTGCCTCCTGTGTGAGGCCTGTGCGGGCGATTCCCATGTCGGCAAATTTGGTGATGGCCGTCTCCCCGATACCGGCGAATTCCTCGTTGCCGCCGGCTATGTTTGCGCCTGCAATGAAGCCCTCTTTATTTGCCTTCGGTGCAAGGGGGACGTATGCCGGTTGTCCGGTGATAATGCTGGTTGTCTGAGCACAGTCACCTGCTGCATAAATATATGGAAAATTGGTTTGCAGCTGCTTATTTACAACCACAGATCCTTTTATACCCAGTTCAATGCCGCTGTCCTGTAGAAAGGCAGTATTGGGATCCACTCCTGTGGCTATGAGCACAAAATCAAAAATCAGATCGCCCTTATCTGTGCGCACGATTATTTCTTCCCCTGCTTCGGCCACTTCCAGCACATCTCGGTTCAGATCAAGGGCAATACCTTCTTCCTTCATTTTTTCTAAAATCATGGCAGATATTTCCGGTTCAAAAGTATTGGCCAGTTGATCCCGGCGATGCACCAGGTGTGTTTCCAAACCCCTTGCCTGAAAAGCTTCCAGCATTTCCACAGCGATGTATCCCCCACCGATCACACCGCAGCGGCGCGGTTTTTGTTCCTCCATTAAAGCGGAGATCTCCAGCATATCATCAAGACTTTTAAGTGTGAAAACACGCCGGGAAAAGGGATGCTTAACCTCGATCCCCCTTCTGGATGGCAGGGCTCCTGTCGCGAGCAGCAGGTAATCAAAAGCTATTGTTTCTACTGTTCCGCCGTTTTTAACAGTAATCTCTTTTTTAACCGGATTGACGGACTTGACCTCATGATGCAGGTTCAGTTCAATTTTCCGGTCTTTTACCACAGTCTCAGGCGTAAGTTCGAGCAGGCCTTCAAATTCAGAAACAATTCCTTGCAGAAAATATGGCATGCCGCAGCCTGCATAGGAAATGTACGGGCCTTTTTCATAAACAATCACCTTCCACCCCGGTTGTATCTTTTTCACCTGGCTGGCGGCACTTAAGCCGGCAGCATTACCGCCAATGATTAAGACAGTTTTGGATAACAAGGATTCCACCTCTTTCAGTGTAAAAATATCTATTAGATACCATAAATTATAGCATACAGTAGGTTAATGTAAAGTACATCGCCGGAAAATGACTGGGAATAGTTGACAATAATAAGTTGAGGAGATATGATTGATAATATTGTTCAGGAGTCAGGAGTCAGAATAAAGATCTATGATTATTGTATAAAAAAAAGGAGGCGTTACCAAGTGTTTTCAGACAAACTTTTAAATGAGTTGAATGAACAGATCAAGTATGAGCTTTTTTCAGCCAATTACTATCTGGCCATGGCGGCTTATTGCGCGGCCAAAGGGATGGACGGTTTTGCCAATTTTTTCGTGGTGCAGGCTGAGGAGGAGCGTTTTCACGCCATGAAATTTTTCCATTTCATCAATGAGATGGGTGGTAGAGCGCAGATCCGCGGGCTGGATGAACCAAAAAATGATTATGCTTCGTTAGAGGAGATATTTACCCTGTCCCTTAACCATGAAAAATTCGTTACCGGGCGTATTTATTTACTGATGAATATGGCCCAGGATGAGCGTGAACACGCCACCATCAGTTTCCTGAACTGGTTTATCGATGAGCAAGTGGAGGAGGAGTCCGGCATGACCGACCTTTTAAATAAGGTAAAACTGCTTGGCAGTGAGGGCCAGGGGATTTTCCTGTTGGATAAGGAATTGGCGCTACGGACATTCACCCCGCCCGCAAAATAAAAGATATTCCATAATGTAAAATTCTATTCCATAAACTGTTGACAGAATAGATAGATCATGCTATTATTTAGCTACCGGGAGGCGAGATGCCAGGGTGGCTATTTTTTTGTCACTATAAAAGCTAATTAATCATATACCATTAGTAAAAACATAATAAAACGGAATACCATTCCAAATTAAGGGCAAAGAAGCCCGGTAAGAAGCTGTCCAGATGGCAGCATGCTACCGGGTTTTTATTAACAAAAAAAGAGGTGGTAGGGATGTGCGGTATTGCCGGTTTAATCAACCAGAAAAGAATCAGAGAAAACGGGAAACGGATAAAAAAGGGAATTATTTTGCAAAACGACCGGGGCAGTGGCCTGGGGGCCGGTTTTGCCGCTTATGGTATCTACCCTGAGTTTGCAGATCTTTACGCACTGCACCTTATGTCTGCCGACGCTCAAAGCCTGGCGGAAGCGCAAAAAATTTTAGAGGAACACTTTTTTGTTCATGCTGCTGAGGATATTCCGGTATGGGAGCATATCATTGCCGAACACCCCCTGCTGCGCCGTTATTTTGTGGAGCCGCGTAGTTATCGGCTGGCGCAATCTGTTTGTGAGAATGCTGATGATTATACCATTGAAAAGGTGATGGCGCTTAACAGCACCTTGGAACATGCTTTTATATTTTCCAGCGGCAAGAATATGGGTGTATTCAAGGGAGTGGGAACACCGCAGGATATTTACGATTTTTATTGCCTGGATAATTACAAGGCATACTGCTGGCTCGCCCATAACCGTTTTCCCACAAACACGCCGGGCTGGTGGGGCGGAGCTCATCCGTTCAACCTCCTTTCCTATTCGATTGTGCATAATGGTGAAATCTCCTCATATGGGATTAACCAGCGTTACCTGGAGGGGTTCGGTTATGCCTGTCGTATGCAAACGGATAGCGAGGTGGTTGCCTATCTGCTGGATCTGCTGATCCGCCGTCATCGCCTCTCCATTGAAGAGGCAACGCACGTGCTGGCTCCACCTTACTGGTCTTCTGCGGAGGGGATCACAGAAGGTACGGTGCGGGATAATCTTGTGGCCCTGAAAATCATCTATGAGTCGGCCATGCTTAACGGTCCGTTTGCCATCCTGGCTGCCTGCACGGAGGGACTGTTCAGTATTACAGATAACACTAAGTTACGGCCTATGACCGTGGGGCATGCCGGAGATTACAGTTATTTTGCCAGTGAAGTTTCTGCCCTCTACGAGATGGATGAGAATCTTCTTACCGTTACCACGCCCCGGGCGGGGCAGCCCTGTATCGTGCGTCTGGAAGCAGAGGCGGCATCCCATTACGCGGAAGCAGCGGTGCAGTGAAAGGAGTGCATAGCCATGACCCTTGCCATGACAACGCCGGGACTACGTTCCCATTTTCGTCCCCAATTTGACCGGGAGTGCTGCGACGGCTGCGGGCAGTGCGCCGAAGAATGCTCCTTTAACGAAATCCGTATGGAGACACGGGCCGGCAAGAAGCTCCCCTTTGCTAACGGGCGCTCCTGTGGCGCCTGTCACCGCTGTGAGCTCATCTGTCCCAGGGGGGCGATTCGTATTGCAGAGGACAAAATGGCTCTGCGGCGGCATGGCGTCTGGCAGACTGATGCTGTTAACCGTGTGCATCTGCAAGCGGCGTCCGGTGCTGTGGCTCTCACCGGCCTTGGCGCTGACACAGGCGTACCTGTATACTTTGACCGGCTCCTATTCAATGCCTGTCAGGTTACCAACCCATCCATAGATCCTCAGCGTGAGGTCATGGAGACGGTGACATATCTCGGCCGTAAGGCCCGATCATTAGAGGAACTGGATAATCAAAGCGGCGATGGCTGCTCCCTCATTCGTCTTAACACTCCCCTGGTTTTTGCGCCCATGTCTTATGGGAGTATTAACCTGAATTTGCAATTGGCCATGGCCCGCGTTGCCCGGAAGAAAGGCCTCCTCTGGTATTCGGGTGAGGGAGGGTTGCACCGCGATCTCTATCCCTACAGTGATTGTGTAGTGCTGCAGGTTGCCTCGGGGCGTTTTGGGGTAAGCCATGAGTATTTGCAGGTGGGCCGGGCCTACCAGATAAAGATCGGCCAGGGGGCGAAACCGGGAATCGGTGGCCACCTTCCGGGAGAAAAAGTGCTGCCGGGTATATCGGAAACACGTATGATTCCCCTGGGAAGCGACGCCATTTCCCCGGCGCCCCAACATGATATTTACTCGATTGAGGATCTGCGTTTGCTCATCTACGCAATCAAGGAAGCAAGCGGCTACAAACCCGTTTGTGTAAAAATTGCCGCTGTGCACAATGTTGCGGCCATCGCCAGCGGGGTTGTGCGGGCCGGAGCTGATATGCTCTACCTGGATGGCTACCGGGGCGGTAGTGGAGCCACTCCCGCTGTGGTACGGGACAACGTGGGCATACCCCTGGAACTGGCCCTTGCTGCAGTGGATCAGCGCCTGCGGGATGAACGGATCAGGCATCAGGCTTCCATTATTGCCGCCGGGGGAGTACGCAGCAGCGGTGACGTAATGAAGGCGATCGCCCTGGGAGCCGATGCGGTGGCTATGGGCTCAGCTTGTCTGGTGGCATGTGGTTGCCATGTTTGCCAGCGCTGTAACAGTGGCAAATGTCCCTGGGGTATAACGACCAACGACGAGAAACTGGCGGCAAGGCTTGACCCCGCATGGGCGGAAGAGCGGCTTAGCAACCTTGTTGATGGATGGCACCACGAGATGCAGGAGATCATGGGTCTTAACGGGATTTACGATATTGGTTCCTTCCGGGGAAACCGGCTCATATTAAGGGGGGTGGGGCTCAGTGACCGGGAACTATCAGTGCTGGGAATCAAACATGCAGGTGAATAAAAAGAAAGATACAAACAAAAGGGGAAGCGCCACCCTTATTGATGCCCGGGGTATACCGTACCGGGAACTGAACGAGCAGGTGCGTGCCCTTGCCCGGGTTGGAGCACGGCATATCATCCTGGAAGGGGTACGGGGACAGCGTTATCTGGGCAGCAACCTGGATTATCCTGATTTGCTATTGCAAATCAAGGGTATTCCAGGTGAGGATCTGGGTTTTAACCTGAGCGGCCCCACCATTGAGGTGTACGGCCATGCTCAAAACGCTGTGGCCAATACCATGGACAGCGGGCGTATCATTGTGCACGGCCTGGCAGGGGACGCCCTTGCTTACGGCATGCGCGGCGGAGAGCTTTATGTACGTGACGATGTTGGTTACCGTGTGGGTATCCATATGAAGGAATACGGGCCCAAGACCCCCGTGGTGGTTGTGGGAGGCACTGCCGGTGATTACCTTGGTGAGTACATGGCCGGGGGGATGCTCATTCTCCTCAACCGGCAAAATGCCCGGGAAATGGTGGCCGGTGCAGCAGCACGGACCCTGGCTACGGGAATTCACGGCGGAGCTGTATATCTCTTTGCCTATGACGTGCCTGAGGTGCTGCTTGGCATCGGAGCAAAGCTTTCAGCGGTCGATAGTCAAGAGTGGTCAAAGGTAGAGCATTACGTACGTGAGTTCTGTCACCATTTCGGCCTTGCTCCGGAGCCGCTCTTGCAGCGTGAATTGATCAAAATTGTCCCTGCAGGCAGCCGGCCCTTTGCTTCCTTCTATACCCCTGCATATCCAGCAGATACGGGGCAAAAACCCAAGCATGTGCAAGCGGTTTCCCCCTGTGAAACAGCATGTCCAGCCGGTGTGCCCACGGGACGCTTTCTTGGCCTTTTACGCCACGGAAAGATCGATGAAGCCGTTGCGCTGATTGATGAGGTTACACCACTGCGCTACAGTTGTTGTGGCTTTATCTGTCCCCACCTCTGCATGCAAAACTGTACCCGGGAAAAGGTTGATTTCGCCGTGCGTACGGCCGAGTTGGCACGACGTTTTAAGGGAAGGCCCATAACCCCGCCGTGCCAAATCCATGGGGAGAAGATTGCAGTAATCGGTGCAGGGCCGGCTGGCCTGAGCGCAGCCTACCAACTGGTGCGCCGTGGTTACGCGGTCACGGTTTTCGACGAGGCGGAGCGTCCCGGTGGAAAGCTCATTCAGGTGATCTCGCGCCGCCGTTTGCCCCAGGAAGACTTGGCTTATGATCTGGAGCGTATCGCAGCAATGGGGGTAAACTTTGTTACCGCTACGCGGGTGGATACGGCCCGGCTTGAAAGAATATTGGATGAATACGACTACGTGATTGTTGCGGTGGGGGCGCATCAGGCGATTATTCCTCCCGTTGAGGGCCGGGAACACCTGCTGGGAGGCTTGGATTTCCTTAAAGAGCATAACCGCAGACGCATTGCAGGCAAAACCCCGTCTATAAGCAAGGGGCCGAAGGTAGTCGTGGGCGGCGGCGATGCTGCAGTGGATGGTATTGAGGCTCTTTTGGAAATGGGAGCCCGGCCTGATCAAATTACGGTTATCGATGTAAAGAAACCTTCTGCCGATCCGGAGGAAAGGCGCCATCTGGAGCAGCAGGGTGTCCGATTCCGCTACCCCCTTTTCCTTGAGGAGGTAACAGCGGAGGGGATCTACGTTGATAACCCATTGGGTCAGCGGGAGTTCATTCCTGCCGACAGCGTGTATGTCTTTATCAATGAACGGCCTGCATTGGATTTCCTGCCATCGTCTCTGCAGGATGAGGCAAATGAGCGGGGTTTTTATGGTAATGATGAACAGGCTACTTTTCGCACCTCTAATCCCCGTATCTTAGTGGTGGGAGATATGCAGGGACTGGCATTGGTTACCACTAATATCGGGCGGGGCCGCCAGTGTGCTCTGGAGCTTGATGCGCTGCTCAGGGGCCGGGAATATACTCCGGAGTTGAAAGA
>SKTJ01000267.1 GCA_007122565.1 Syntrophomonadaceae bacterium
ATAATTATTAAAACCCATCAAAATACGATGACATAGCAATAAGTGCTATCTTTTCCGGTGATTAACCAGTTTCCATTCCCCCTTATGTTATAATTGTAAGTAACAAGTATGCAATAATAATATACATACAGGGGTGCCTGGCTAAGCGATGAAAAAAATCGCGGTCGTTTTTTTAATTCTACTAGTAGTACTGGCAGGCTGGTTTACGTACCAGTACTATTCCATCCTGCAAGTGGGCGAGCAGACTGAACCTCAGCCTGCTGATGTAATCATTGTGCTCGGGGCTGCTGTCTGGCCCCAGGGCCCCAGCCCCGCATTACAGGCAAGGATTTATTATGCAACCCAGCTTTACCATGAGGGGTATGCAGACAAACTGATCTTAAGCGGCGGCCTCGGTGAAAACCCTCCCACAGAAGCCGAGGCTATGGCGGTTGTCGCCACAGTTCTGGATGTAAAAGCTGATGCGATGTACCTGGAAAAAGAAGCTCGTAACACCCGGGAAAACCTTGCATTCAGCAAAGAAATCATGGAAGAAAACAACTGGGAAACTGCCATTATCGTCACAGATGTTTTTCACATTAAAAGGGCGCTGCTCATTGCTGAAGCACTGGGCTTGGAAGCTTATGGCGCCCCGGCAAAAAACAGCGTCCTCTACCGCAACCGGAGTTTAAGGATTCGTTATACTGTTAGGGAAGTATTAGCTCTGATAAGTTATTACCTATATAATATATTGTAACCCCTATCCTGAAACAGCTAATATTTATTGCATTGTTTTAACAATTACTATTGACCGTAGTAGCGTAATGAAATATAATTATACAAAGAATATCGCTCATAAAGTCAAAGGAGACTCCAGATGAAAGATCGTATTCCTGCTGAATTCCGCCCCGGTATGCAAGGCCTGGATAAGGTACTGGGAAAACTGGAAAGTGAGATCATGGAGATTGTCTGGCGTAAGGGATGCCAGGTCAGTATCCGTGATATTTATGCGGAGATTCAGGCTAACCGGAAGATTGCTTATACCACTGTGATGACCGTAATGGGGCGTCTTGCCGCTAAGAATCTCTTGCAAAAATGGCCGGTGGGAAACACCTATTACTTCCTCCCAGCCGTTACACGGGATGAATTTACACGGAGCGTGGTTGGTAAAGTCATGGACAGCTTGCTGGATGACTTTGCTGATGCCACGCTGGCTCATTTTGTGCAGCGCGTGCAAAAAGATGACAGGGAAACTATCCGCAAGCTGGAGGAAATGCTGGCAGCGCATAAAGAAGACCTGCAAAAGGAAGGTAATCCTGATGCAACTGACTGATCTGCATTCATTTTTTATTTATGTTATCGTTGGCCATTTGATCGCCTATCCGGCAGTGCTTCTCTGTCTGAGATTTTTCCCCCTGCGTAACCCGGGGCAGCGCATGAACCTCTACCTGCTGGCGCTGGCATCCCCTTTTATTGCTTTTATCCTGTATCATTCTCTCTTTGCCAAACAGTGTCATACGGGATTCTTCTCCGTGGGCGGAAGCACACTGGGGTTTCTCTGTTATGTGGGCTTTTTAGGCTACACCTATTTGTCTCCCCTGCTCCTCCTCTTTATCGGTGCCGGTATTTTAAAAGCTGCGGCTATACCCCTCTTTGTAGCCCGCACGCGCAGGCAATCTGTGCGGTTGCCCCAGCATGAAGAAGAAAGGGTGAAGCGTATCCTCGCCGCACAATGTGCTGCCCTCTTATTGCCTGTTCCCGAGGTCGTTTACAGCAGTCAAAAGGGCTTCGCCGCTTTTATTGCGGGGTTGCGCAAACCCGTCCTGGTCATAAACGCCTGGCTCCTGCCTCAATTGACGGAGCAGGAGATAAAAGCTGTTTTAACCCACGAGCTTGTTCATATACAAAAGAGAGATACCCTCTTTTCCTACCTGCTGCACCTTCTGCGTAACGGGTCTTTTTTCAGTCCGTTCAGCGGACTGCTGCTGCGCGGTTATCTTTTGGAAAACGAGCGGCGCTGTGACCTTGAAGCTGCCGCTTTACTGGGCGATTTTCGGAACTATAGCGCTGCTTTGCTCAAGGTTTGGAAATTACTATTGGAAGGAGGCGTTAAAAATCCCGCACTGGTCAGCAGTTTTTTAGGAAGGGGACGGGAGATGGAGTTGCGTCTAACCACCCTAATGCAGACAACTCAGGGAAAAGGTTCCCTTCCATCTTACCTGTTTGTCAGCTTCGCTGCAGTCATAATGGCGGGGACAATAATATTGTTGGGGCTTATCTGTTAATTTTGATGCTTATTTTTGTCAATATCTACTACGCTACGTAGTAATGTAACATCTGACTTTAGAAGATTTTATAGGAGGCGGTTTTTTTGAGTGACAAAAGGCTGAAGGAAAAAAGAAAACAGTTTTCCCGTGCGGCAAAGCACAACCCGTATAAGAACTGGGCCATATTAGGAATAGGGGTGATCGTGGTCACTACCGTGTTTATCTTCATGGCAACCCGCACCCCGGAGACCGGAGCCAGTGCATTTGCTTTTGGTGAACCTGTAGCCGAGACCCGTTCCTATGTGGGGGAATTAATATCCATGACGGAGGTTGAACCGCTAATCGAAGATGAAATGATCAAAATACCTTTTGAGGCGGTTGATAGTAACGGCATTGTCAACTTTGACGTGGAAAATGATGAAGGTTTTCTCGTACCGCTGATGGCTTATATCACACCTTCGGGACGTCTTTTCGCAGGCAGCAGTATGTGCGAGCCTTGCAGAGGACGTACATTCTCCCTGGCCGGTGAGACACTGGTCTGTGATGTCTGCCGTACCACTTATACAATTGAAGACCATCAATTTATTGCAGGCTCACAGGCATGCGGTTCTTACCCGCCTGTCTATATGGAACCATTGGTGGAAGACGGTACAATAAACATCGCCCTGGATAAAGTGCTGAGTTGGCGCATCCGTGCTTTTTGACAGTTGGATCGCTGGTAGTTAGATAGCAGATAGGCAAAAGACTAATTCTGAACATGTTAAATCTTGCACCTTGTCCTGTAGGTGCGTCCGTCCTACCACTATTGACTCATGTCTTTTGCCTTTCTTGCCCTTGTTTCCTGCGTCTTGTTTCTTGTATGCGGCTGCCCACAGCCGCCCACGAGTCAAGATCATACGTAACACCGGGGCATACCCGCCTGTTGCAATAGTTTTGATATCTGACCACAATAAATACTGAGGTGAATTTAAATGAACAGTTCCCTGAAAAATCTATTACTTGTTGGGATCGTTGTCCTGCTCTTCTTTACCGTCTTTAACAACTATATCCTGGCCCGCCCCCTGGGCGGCAACAGTAGCAGTAACAGTTTCTTTCCACAGGGCTCCTGCTGCGCCCCGGGTGCACCAAGCGAGTCACAGCAACAGCAGGGCCTGGCAAATAATAACAGCAACAGTTTATTTCCAGGCGGCTCCTGCTGCGCGACGGGAGGCGCTCCACAGGGTTTAACAAGCGAGTCTCTGCAAGAGCAGGGCCTGGCATATTACGCCTCGAGCACCGGTGAAACAGCTGAAGAGGCGGTCGTGGAAGACTTCGGTTGTCACCAGGAGATTTTTATATACAAGAATGGCGAACTGATGATGCGCCTCGCCTATGCGGGCGGCAATTTTTTTGAAATTTAAAAGTCAGGCACTACTGTGGGGAGAGGTGTAATAATGAATACAGGATCCATCGCTTTAAAAAATCTAAAACGACATAAGTGGAAAACAGCATTTCTCATCTTTAGCCTGGCGCTCGGGGTGGCTACCGTATTGGCCGTATATAACATCGTACAAACGATGCAACTGGAACTGGGAGACCAGCTGGACGAATTCGGCGCCAATATTGTGATCGCGCCCCGCACAGAGGGTGTGGAACTGAGTGTTGGCGATACCCACGTGGGGCAGGTTATTTTTGAAATGGAAAATTTAAGCACAGCAGATCTGGAACGGATCGATGAAATCGAGGAACGGCGCAGCATCAACATTATCTCTCCCAAGATAATTGCAGATGTTGATGTGGCAGGACAAAAAGCACTGCTCGTGGGCATGGACCCCAGGCTCGAGTTCAGTATGAAACCCTGGATTTCCCTGCACCAGGAGAATGTTGGGGAAACAGGCAATGACCTGGCCCTGCTTGAGCTGCCGCCGGACGGTGTACTGCTGGGCTTCTCTGCTGCCCGCGCCCTGGGAAAGAGCACCGGTGAGCCGCTCCAGCTAAACGGGGAACCGTTCCAGGTGACGGGGGTGCTCGGGGAGACTGGCGGCGAGGAAGACGGCCTGATCTTTGCCGACCTGGCAGCGGCCCAGGCCCTGCTGGGGCGCCCCGGCGAGTTTTCCATGGTGGAGATCTCCGCCTACTGTAATTTTTGTCCAATTGAAGAAATAGTAGCCCAGCTCCAGGAAGTGCTGCCCGGTTCCCAGGTTACGGCGCTGCGGCAATCGGCCCTGCTGCGCAAGGAGACCATGGATCGTTACGCCGCTTTTGGTTATACTCTCTCGGGGATTGTTCTTTTGGTGACAAGCCTGGGGATCTTTAACACTATGCTTTCTTTTGTGCGGGAAAGGACACGGGAGATCGGCATTTTGCGGGCCATCGGCTTCCGCCGCAGCCACCTGCTGCAGATCATCTTTTTAGAGGCGCTCTATGTAAGCATCCCCGGCGGTGCAGTCGGCTACACGGCCGGCATACTCATCGCCCGTCTGGCAGGCCCTTTCCTGGCCCAGATGCAGATCCAGGTTCCCTGGCGTCCGGAGTTACTGCTGCCGGCCATGCTCCTTGCGGTGGCGCTGACACTGGTATCAAGCACCGTTGCCGCCCTGAAAGCGGCTGCACTGGAACCGGCTGAAGCCCTGCGCTTTTATTAAATTTCAATAATGAAACAGGAGGAAAGACAATGCCTCATAGCCTGGTTAATGTAAAGAACGTGACGAAAACGTATCAATCGGCTGAAGAAGAAGTATGGGCCCTGCGGGGGGTGAACTTGGAGGTATACCGGGGTGAGTTCCTTGCTATTATGGGACACTCCGGTTCGGGTAAGAGCACCCTGCTGACCGTTTTGGGGGGACTGACCCCCCCCACTTCGGGCTCAGTGATCATCGATGATCTGAACATTTATGACCTTTCCCCGGAGCGCAGGGCCGATTTCAGGAGAGAATACCTGGGCTTTGTCTTCCAGCAATTTCAACTCATCCCCTACCTTACGGCTTTGGAAAACGTTATGTTACCCCTGGTGACAATTAACCTGAGTAACCGGCATAAACGGGAGAAGGCCGGGGAGACCCTGCAAAGTGTCGGCCTGGGCAGCAAGATAAATCGTCTGCCAAACCAGCTCTCGGTAGGTGAACAGGAGCGGGTAGCCATCGCCCGGGCTATCGTCAACGATCCTCCCCTTATCCTTGCCGATGAACCTACAGGCAGCCTGGATACGATAACGGGAAATGAAATAATGGAGATTTTTCAGAAACTGAATGCTGACGGCCTGACCATCATGATGGTAACCCATAACAGAGATAATATGCACCAGGTAAGCCGCTCCGTTTTCATTCAGGACGGCCTCATGGAGAAACAAGAGCCTAAAGCGTTTAGCGCAGCCTGTGACCTGCAAAAAACAGTAACAGGAAAATAGGGGGTAAAGGGTCATGAATCTCTATAACATTGTTTTTAGCAACCTGCGCCGGCGCAAGATGAAAGTTCTACTCGTTGTGCTGGGGGTGATTATCGGCATTGCCACCGTGGTTTCCACCAACAGCCTGGTGGAAGCCATGAAAACCGAGTTGGACCAACAACAAGCCCAGATCGGCGCTAACCTGGTAATCCTGCCGGACACGGGGGGGCTCACCTTTTCCTACGGTGGCATTGCCATCCCCGAGGTCATGGTCGGCTCAGAAAATCAACTTACAGTTACTGACTTGGAAACAATCAAAAACATCCCCTCGGGCAGTCTGATCCGCACTGCAGCGCCCACTCTGCTGGGCACCGCTGACGCAGGTGAGCAAAAAGTAATCATTTCCGGCAGTGACTTGCAGAGTGAGTTTATGACAAAACCATGGCTCCGCTTGCAACGGGAAGCCGGCAGCGAACCTGATCCCGGACGACAATTTGGCGGTGCTGACAGTGAGGGAAAAGAAGGCATGCAAATGGAGGACCTGAGCCTGCTGGACCTGGGAAGGGAGAATCTTGAGCAGCTTAAACTCGCCGACGACCAGATTATCCTGGGCGCTACCGTTGCGGCAACACTGGGGAGTAATGCCGGTGATGTTTTGCTCCTGGATGGCCGGGAATTTCAGGTATCTTCCCTCCTCGCGGAAAACGGCAGCAGTGAAGATAATTTTATCTTCATGAACCTGCCGGTAGCCCAGGGTTTGCTGGGGAGGCCCGGCGCGGTGAGCACCATCCAACTGTCTATCGCCAGCAGCGAAGGAGCGGAAGGTGCATTGCTGGAGGAACTCTCCATCGCCCTGCCCCATGCCCGGGCAATAAGCCTGCGCCAGGCCATGCTGGGCAGGGACGAGTTACTGACCAGGCTTTCCCGCCTTGGCCTTACCTTATCACTGCTGGTGCTCTTAGCCGGCCTCATGGTGGTAACACTGACCATAGGCGCGGCAGTGCGGGAACGGACACGGGAAATAGGGGTTTTTCGCGCCATCGGTTTCCGTAAAAGGCATATCTTTAAAATGATCCTGCTGGAGGGGATTTTCATCAGCTTGTGCGGCGGCCTGCTGGGTTATATATCGGGGACGCTGCTGACCCGTTTGCTGGGGCCCCTTCTTTTGGGTATGGAATCGGTAATTCCCTGGCGCCTGGATCTTCTCCTGACAGCCTTACTGCTGGCTTTAGTCATGGGCCTGCTGGCAAGCCTCTATCCGGCCCACCAGGCAGCCAAACTTGATCCGGCAGAGGCCCTGCGTTTCATCTAAATGAAAATACAAAGTGTGAAAGGGGTGAATTGTTGTGAACAGTTACCTGAAAAACTTTTTAATTGTTGCGGCTATTGTCATGCTCTTCTTTCTCGTTCGTCCGATGATCGGCGGTGTATCAAGCGAACAACTGCAACAACAGGGCCTGGAATATTACGCATCCAACACCGGCGAAACAGCCGAAAATGCAGTGGTGAGAAACTTCGGTTGTCACCAGGAGATATTGATCTACAAGGACGGCGAGCAGGTGATGCGCATCGGATATACGTTAGGCAGGTTATATGAAATTTAAAACCTTCGCCACTTGCCAGTATCACATCTTTTGCGATGGACCGGAGCCCTCCCCTTTTTTCTTTTTCGCAAAAAAGAGCTTCCCGCTACTATTGCGGACAGCATCGGTAAGGCCGTTAACAAACCCTTCACTCTTTTTAATGGTACTTTTGCCTGCATTTTTGGATGCGTTCCACGTGCTTTTCGACGCCTTTGTCAGGAGCTCCTGTCCATATCGAAAAGGTCGGGTGCCGGCTCTTGCCGCTGCCTTAAAAACGGTTTTAGATACAGTATAAGCCGATTCACTTAATACTTTGCCCAGCAACGAAGCTGCCTGCACGGCAGCAAGGCGGCGGAGCTGCTTTTTTTCCTGACGCGCTAAAGAGGCACAGTACAATTTGGTGATTACCCCCACTCTGAGTGTCAGGAAAGCATTGGCAGAACCTACAATAATGGAGTTTGTCACTACAGTGGCAGCCGTGGAAAAAGCCGGGGTAAAAGAGGAAAGGGAGCTACCCATGATCGAAGCAATCACCGGCTCCAACTGGTCTTCCAGCAGATCCAGATTTTCGATCCTGCTGGCCAGAAAGGCCGTGGCAAAAACATTACTGTAGAGAGTGGCCAGTTCTTTTAGACTTGGCCGTTGATTATAGAGGGTTGTTACCTGCCAGACCATGCGAAACTGGGCCATTAGTACAATTAACGCATCCAACGCCCCATACTGGGAGATGGCCGTCATGATGAAGACACTGGAAGCGGTCGATTTAATCTGATCGTCCGCTTTTTTATTTAAGGTCTTCAAAGACAATTCAATACTTTTCAAGTCTTCGGGATCCACCTTAGTCTCTGCCAAACTGGGATTTTGGGAGAGCCTGTAGCCCAACTTGCGGATAAAAGCTTTATACTCATCCGAATCGGTGCGCTCCGGGGGAAATAAGGCCCTGGGCATCTTACTAATCCAAATCAGGGGGACAATAAGTATGGCAGCATAAAAAAGCAGAAGCACATAAAAGACCACCTGGGCAAATACAGGGCTAACATTGGCCGCAAGGTGAATAAGTTGTGCCGTCTGATTGATGACAAATATAATAAACAAAAATGCCAGAACAATTACAGCTAGCACTATAAGTTGTTTTAGACTTTTAAGCATGGCAGACTCCCCGATCTCCCTTTAAAAAAAAGCCTGTCCAAAATCTTCCCAAATCCTCTGGCAGGCCCATCTATATTATATTGGTGAATAGCATAAAAAGCAATTAACCAAGGAATGGCAGGCTTTGCTTTATTCCAGGATAGGAATGTACAGAGATTGATCAGTCGCTGATTTCTATTGCTTCAGTCGGGCAGCTATCCGCTGCTTCACGACAGCATTCCTGATGTTCTGAAGGGATCTCCTTTACTATAACCTCGGCAAACTCGTCCCCCAGGCTGAATAATTGGGGGCACATATCAGCACAAATACCACATAGAATACAATCTTCATTCACGCAGGCTTCCAATTCCTTTACCTCCATCATTTTTTGTTTCAGTTATAATATACCCCGCTACGCCATTAATAATAGATAGATCATTATTCCAAGCGGTGTTCCTAAAAACTATGGTGTCAATTTACTACCCCGGCCACCTTCTCCCGTAATCCTTTCTGCACCCTTATCCCTACTGAGATTGATACCATACTTATGCATCTTATTCAGGATAGTGGGGTGCGTAACCCCCAGGGCCCGTGCCATCTTACGTGTGCTCCCGCATTCCTGAATTGCGCGAAACAGCAGTTTTTTCTCCACCATCTCCCGTGCTTCCTCTAAGGTGAGCAAATCGTTAACGCGCAACAGTAGTTTCTCACTCGCGGTGGTGTCTTCTATTTTCAGCAGGTTAACAACCTCGATTGCGGGGACAACATCTTCCTGTAAAACCACTACCAGCCGCTCGATCAGGTTTTCCAGCTCCCGCACATTGCCGGGCCAGCCATAGGATTCAAGGACATGGTATGCCTCCGGATCCAGGCGCCTGTTCTTCTGATAACGACCGTTGAATTTCTCCAGAAAATAAATGGCAAGGGGAATAATATCTTCCCGTCGTTCCCGCAGGGGAGGAACTTCAATGGAGACAACATTGAGCCGGTAAAATAGGTCGGCGCGGAACTGCTGTAACTCCACCATTTTCTTTAAATCCTTGTTGCTGGAGGCGATAATGCGTACATCAATTTTACGGGGACTGGCATCACCGATCCTAAATATTTCCTGCTCCTGAATCACCCGGAGCAGTTTAACTTGCAACCCTAAGGGCATTTCACCAATCTCGTCCAGAAGCACAGAGCCCTTGTTGCAGTATTCAAATATGCCAACCTTACCCCCTTTGCGCGCCCCTGTAAATGCCCCATCCATGTACCCGAAGAGCTCTGACTCGAGGAGATTTTCCGGGATCGCGCCGCAGTTAATTTTAGTAAAGGGTCCGTCGGCACGGGGGCTCGTCTTGTGAATAACCTTGGCGATGATCTCCTTGCCCACTCCCGTATCGCCTGTAATCAAAACATTTGAGTCAACCAGGGCGAC
>SKTJ01000040.1 GCA_007122565.1 Syntrophomonadaceae bacterium
AAAGTCTAAAGCAAATACAAATGCACAAAATCCCTGGTAACCTCCTACTTCCACTTTCCACCTTTTTTACTGACCTTCGCCTGTCTTTTTATCCTTCCGACTATCCTTTATCCCTTATCTTTTCGACTTTGGACTTTGAACTGTCTTTTATCCTTCCGACTTTCGACTTTGGACTTTCGACTTTTGACTGTTTTTTATCCTTTCGACTTTGGACTTTCGACTTTCGACTTTCTTTTATCCTTTCGACTTTGGACTATTTTTTTACCTCATACTGCCGGCGGCCTTCTTCGTACAGATCATTACCGTAGGCATCGTTGATCACAGTAGCGGGGAAATCTTCCACAACGAGGCGGCGGATCGCTTCCGGGCCCAGTTCGGGGTAGGCTACAATCTCTGATTCCTTGATTGTTTTGGCGAGCAGAGCACCGGCACCGCCGGTAGCTGCCAGGTATAGGCCCTTGTAGTCCTGAAAAGCCTGAACAGTGGCAGCGTTGCGGCTGCCCTTGCCGATTACCCCTTTAATGCCATTTTCCAATATTTTAGGGGTGTAAGCATCCATACGGCCGCTGGTGGTGGGGCCGGCGGAGCCAATGGCCTGGCCCGGTTTGGCCGGGGTGGGACCCACATAGTAGATGAACTGGCCGTTAAGGTCAAATGGCAGGGCTTCATTTTTCTCAATTAGTTCCACAAGCTTTTTATGGGCCGCATCCCGGGCTGCATAGATAACACCGGTGATGAGTACATTGTCGCCGGCCTTGAGGTCCATAACATCAGCGTCGGTTAACGGGGCACTAATTCTTTTTGCTTCCATAATGATGATGACCTCCTTAGATCACTCGCTCGGCATGACGGCTGGCATGACAGTTGATATTCACTGCCGCAGGCATGCTGGCGATATGACAGGGATGAGATTCAATATGTACTGCCAGGGCGGTAAACCTGCCACCAAAACCCTGTGGACCGACACCTGTATTGTTGATCTGCTCGAGCATCTCTTTTTCTAAATCGGCGTAAAAAGGATCTGCGTTGGGCTGACCGAGGGGGCGCAGCAGCGCCTTTTTAGCTAGGTAGGCTACTTTTTCAAAGTTGCCGCCGAAACCCACACCCACAACGATGGGTGGGCAGGGATTGGAACCGGCCCGGCTGGCCGTATCCACCACAAAGTCAACAAGGCCCTGACTCCCCTGAGATGGGGTGAGCATTTTCACGGCGCTCATATTTTCGCTGCCGCCGCCCTTGGGGGCGAGGGTAATCTTTATTTGATCGCCGGGAACAATTTGCAGGTGGACCACGGCAGGAGTATTGTCGCCGCTGTTTGCCCGCTGCAAAGGATCTTTGACGATGGATTTGCGCAGGTAGCCTTCGGTGTAGCCCTGGCGTACGCCTGCGTTTAGTGCTTCGTTAAAATCGCCGCCGGTGAGGCGCACTTCCTGGCCCAGTTCCACAAAGAGAACGGCAGTACCCGTATCCTGGCACATGGGTACCTCCTCTTCCCTGGCGATCCGGGCATTTTCCAGGAGTTGTTTAAATACCTCCCGGCCCACGGGGGAAACTTCTTCAGCCAATCCTCTTTCGAAGGCTTTGGTCACATCATCACCAAGATAATAGTTTGCTTCTTTGCACATCTCTGCCACGGCAGCGCTTACCACTGCCACATCAATTTCCCGCATCTTCCCACCCCCGGTATAAGATATTTATTCACTACATTTTAACATATTTTTCTGCCTTCAACTTCGACTTTTTTACTTCCGCATTTGCCTTTCGCCTTTTGACTTTTGACTTCCGACTGTCTTTTTATCCGACTTTATTCCGCTCCTACCACGCTTTTAGGCTTGGGCATGGCAACTTTCTTATGCTGAATCACTCCTATTACCAGTGCCGCAGTAACAATGATCCCTCCGGGAATAGCATAGCCTAGCTGGGGATGGAACAGGGGCACCAGTGCCAGCAGGGAAAGGGCAATCTTAAGCAGAATGTCGTACCGCATCTGTTTAACGAATCTGCCGAACATGGCAAAGGTAAAGCCGAGGCTGCCGGCAGTCACAAGTAAAGTGTCACGAATCTGGGCCAAGCCCGGGTTGACCACCATGTCCGTGCGCACGAAAATGGCAAAAGACATGATCATAATGGGCAGACATATTTTAAGGGCTGTTAGCATGGTTCGCATGAACGAAGCATTCGCCAGCCGGGAAGCCACCGCAGCCGTAAGCGAAGTAGGCGGTGATAACTCGCCCCATACCGAAATGAGGAAGACAAAGCAGTGGGCGATCCAGGGGTTGATCCCAAAATGGACAAATGGAGGGACAACGATTACCGCTACCACAATATAGGTGGCAGTGGGCGGCAATCCGGTCCCGGCGAGCCAGCCGAAAGCCCAGGCCACCAAAATGGTCAGGAGAATACTTACGGAACCCAGTTGCATCATCAGAGAACCCATTCGCATGATGAAGCCTGTAACGGTGAAGAGGCCGATCATGATCCCCAGGGTGGACATGAGGATAACCAGGTACCAGGCCATATCCGCATGGGTCTCAATGATATCTCTGGCAATCTCAAACAGCTTTTGATCCTGGAAGTCCTTATCCCGCGCCTTATATTTAAAGTAAAGGTGAATCAGCAACAGCAATACAGCCAGCAGCGATGCCGTATAGACCGCCGCCCGCATAGGGCCATAACCCAGCATCCCCATCAGGACAATCAGCGAGAGGATACAGAGGAAGAACGAATACGTTTTCAGCTTCTCGTAAAGGGGAACGGCAGGCGGATTTACCTCTTCCTGGGGAACGGAACGAACACTAAGCAGATACACGGACATGATCACTGCGGAAAAGTAGACAAATCCCATGGAGAAGCCCCGCAGCACCACTTCCCAGTACGGTACTCCAATAAAATCGGCCATAATGAAACCTGCCACAGCCATGAGAGGCGGCATAATCAGGCCTCCCATTGAAGCGGCAGTCTCCACGGCGCCTGCATAAACCGGCGGAATGCCGTGCCTGATCATGAGGGGAATGGTGAAACTGCCCGTAACGGCCGTATTGGCCGCTCCGCTGCCGCTTACCGCGCCGAGAGTTGCCGAACTGAGGACGGCCACCTGGGGGATGTTGTGCTTGGTTTTACCAAAAGCACCGTAAATATATTGGATGATCGCGCTCTGTGCGCCAAAGGCCTTGGCCACGGCCGCCAGCAGCAGGAATGCAGCAACCAGGGTCAACGCCATCTGGGCGTACCGGCCGTATATCCCGGTGGCCAGTTCCAAAGTAGTGGATGTAATCAGCCGCGTATAAGAGGTGCCGGGGTGCCAGAAGAAATCGATGGGAGAAAGGTAGCCGTAAACGCTGTAAAGTACCAGGGTCACATTCACCCAGAAAAGGGCAGGATGCAATTTACGGGATATCTCCATAATCAATAAAAACATTAAAGTCCCCACAAGGATATCGGTCTGATTATACGAGCCTGCTCTAAACATAAAAATATTTTCAAACTGAGATTCAAAATATAAAAATGCATACGACGCAATGCCGATGTAGATAACAGCGATAATTCTGTTCCATAAATTGCCGAGGCGTGGATAGATGTTTCCCTGCTGAAGCGAATTTAAAACATAAATGATAATTGCCACAGGGACCATACGCGTGGCCAATTGCAGCGGCCCACCTCTACCAAAAAGAAAATAATTTACCAGGTGGACAAAGAAAAAGATGGAGATAATGAAAGAGAGGTTCCTAATGGTTACTAGCTCTTTGATCCGGTTCATATTTCAACAAATCCCCCAATCGCGCTGTCATAGTAAAATACATGTTGCCTCTCCCGGATCGGCAAGATATTTTCGTGCATGGGGCCATTGTCCGGCAGCCCCATGCACGCCAATACCAATCCTATGAGGAAACGAGAACGGCTGGATTCATCTACTGAGCAATTGTCCAGCTGTCATCCCACTGACCCTGATCTTTCAGAAACTCCGCCATACCGGCATGTACGGGGATATGAGGATTCGCCCTGATCCCTGCAACCTGCATCCCCACAAAGTCAGCTGCCAGCGGGCCAAAACCCGCCTCGTAATTCGCCAAAGCATCTACATTTTCATGGAAGATCTCAAGTTTCGCTTTGACGAATTCCGCAGGTGCTTCCGCCATTACATTGTATCCAAAAAGGATGGGCACGGCCCAGTACTGGTCCGTTCCCACATCATGAGAAAAAGGTACCGATGGGTCAACACTGACGGGGGTCAGGCCGGCGGCTTGCAGCTTCGCCATCTCATCATCACTGGGGCTGATCACGCGGAGATCTTCCGCCAACCGCATCTCCGCCTCCCGCCAGTAAGTGGGGAGTGAACGGCCGGCAGTAGTGTAAACAGCCGCTCCCGCAATGGAACCGTCCCGCAACGCATCTGCAGTCATACCCGAGTCTATCTCCGTGTGATTAAACTCATAACCAAGTGCAGCAAAAATTCGACCCATATTAAGCCAGTTCATGAAACCGGCGGGAGTGAAAAACACCGGCTCTCCGTCCAGGTCGCCCCACGTTTTAAAATCATCTGCCCTGTTTGCATGGACGGCAAGGGAAGTTTCCATGGGATAGGCATAAAAGCTGTGAACGAGTAAATCCGCATCCGCGAGATTGGGCCAGTTCTCCGGGCTGTAGGCCCCTTCCTGAGCATAAACCTGAGTCATGCCCACATCCGCCGTGTAAGCGATATAACCGTCCCCTTCCATGGCCGCCTTCATCCCTGCACCGGTAGCCGGGAACGGGTGAATTGTTACCACATAGTTCCCGTCCAGTTTATTGGGCAATTCCCGGTTCAAAAGTTCCACCATGAGGCTGGCAACGGAATAGCCGTACGACCCTACATCGGCCGTATTCCACCGGATGGAGATTCTACCCGGTGCGGGCTCAGGCTCAGGCGCGGGCGCAGGCGCGGGCGCATCCGGGGCGGGTGCCGGTTCCGGCGCAGCGGCGGGAGCACAACCTCCGAGCAGAGCTGTCAGCATTACTCCAACAAGTAAAATACCTACAAGCAATTTCCATGACGCAGTCTTTCTCATTTTTTACCCCTCCAGATTTAAACTTAATAGAAACACTCCGTAAATACACACGCTGCCACAATAGACCAACTGTGAGCTTTTACTAACACCTCCTCCATTTCCGTATTGAATTTTCCTGCTATTTGATATATTATTAAATATATAACAATCTTCAAACAATATAAATATTTTGACCATATTATTTATATTGTTCATTAAGAATATTCCAAATTCTTCATCAATAAGCGTTTGTATGGTATTTGCGGAGGCGTGAATGTTTTCTGATAAACTAACATTAAGTACAAAAATAATATTTTTATCTTTTTTCCTGGTTGTGGTGGCAACGACCGCCAGTGTGTTCGTTTTCGCCGGTAACCTTTCAGCAAGGCTTGAGCAAGAGCTGGGTAATCGTGCCCTGGCAATTGCCCGAACCGTGGCACTGATCCCCGAAATACAGGATAATGTAAACATGATTGCCGGTCACCAGGCAATCCAGCCTATTGCGGAGCGTATCCGCATTTCCACAGGTTCGGCATATATTGTTATTCTCGGTATGGACAAAAAACGCTATTCCCACCCCTTACAGGAAAGAATAGGGCTGCCGTTTGAGGTTATTGACAGCGAACAGGCCTTTCAGGCACAGGAGGTGATTAGCAGGGCTGCCGGTGTGGCAGGCCCTGCAGTGAGAGCCTTTGCCCCTATTTTTATCGATGAGGGGGATACCCAGGTAGGAGTGGTGCTTGTGGGGATTTTATCCCCCACATTCATTGCCATACTGGCGCATACAAGCAGAGACATATCTTTTTCTTTAGTAGCAGGTGTGTTGGCCGGTATAGCAGGTTCCCTGTTGTTGGCCGGGAACATAAAAAAAGTTATGTTTAATCTGGAGCCGTCTGAGATAGCCCGCATGCTGGAGGAAAGGACGGCAGTCTTTCATTCTATTGATGATGGAATTATTGCCATTAATCAGGAAAACCGCATCAGTGTGATCAATAACAGGGCAAAAAACATTTTTAAGGTGAAAGAAAATGTGCTGGGGGAGGTCATTACAGATGTTATTTCCTCCAGTCGCCTTCCGGAAACAGCAAAGAGCGGTAAAGCGGAGTACAACCAGATGTTTATTATTAACAATACAACCATTCTCGCCAATCGTATTCCGATCTGGGTTGAGGGGAAGGTTGCAGGTGCCGTCTCCACATTTAAGGACAAGACGGAGGTGCACCGCCTCGCTGAGGAGCTGACCGGAGTTAAAAACTTTATTGAAGCCTTGCGCGTACAAAACCATGAAAACATTAACAAACTGCATACGATAGCCGGCCTAATCCAGTTGGGAAAAGAAGAAGATGCCCTCGATTTTATCTTCAAGGTGATCGTAAATCAACAGGAACTTACCAGTTTTCTCACGGAAAACATTAGGGACTACAGCATTGCCGGCCTTATTCTTGGTAAGTATAACCGGGCCCTGGAATTAAAGGTTAACATGCAAATCGATCGAAAAAGCCGCCTCTTCCACCTGCCCCGTCATCTGGACAGTAGTGCTCTGATTGTAATGATCGGCAATTTGCTGGAAAATGCTTTTGATGCCGTTTTGAAAAACGACCAGGGGATAAGAAGTGTCCTATTTTTGTTGCGGGACGACAATAAAGAGCTGGTTATCCAGATCAAAGATAACGGCCCGGGTATTGAACCTTCGCTGCAGCAGGAAATATTCAAGAAGGGGTTTACCACCAAGGGCAACACAGAGAGGGGTTTGGGACTTTTTTTGGTAAAAGAATACGTGGACAATGGGAGCGGCACAATATCGCTCGCATCGGCCACAGGTAAAGGGACCCATGTTACTGTGAGAATTCCAATGGAGTAATGAAAAAACCCATATGCCGGAAGGAGGGCAAGCTTTGAACGAGTGCATCACAACGCTAATTGTTGAAGACGACCCTATGGTACTGGAAATAAACAGGCAATTTATTGAGAGAGTGGAAGGTTTTTCAGTTAAAGGCACTGCCCAGGACTGTGATGAAGCCGAAAGACTGCTCAATCAACTAAAACCTCAACTGGTTATCCTGGATATTTACCTGCCGGACACAAACGGTGTGGAACTGCTGAAAAAAATACGTAGTATGGGCTTTCCTGTGGATGTGATTATGATAACCGCCGCCCGTGACCGGAGCATTATTCAGGATGTTTTACGTTATGGGGCCATTGACTACATCATCAAACCTTTTAAATTCAGCCGCCTGCAAAATTCGCTTCTTTCCTATAAGGTATTACGCAATAAATTACAGGAAAACGGCACTCTGGATCAGGAAGAAATCGACTCCTTAACAAACGCCGGCACGCCGCCTAAGAGTTTTGAAAACCTTCCCAAAGGGCTCAATGAAATTACTTTGCGCCAGGTTTTTCTCTACATCGTGAAAAAGAAAAGAGGCCTTTGTGCAGAAGAGGTGGCTGAAGGTGTGGGGATCGCCCGTGTTACAGCAAGACGCTACCTGGAATACCTGGACAGTAAAGGGATAGCACAATTGGAATTACAATACGGCTCTGTCGGCCGGCCCATCAACCGTTACAGCATTGTTTGAACGATTGGAGATAAACTATGAAACTTAACATTACGTGGCTCCTGGTATTATCCACTATTATTATAGTAATGCTTTTTTTCCTGGCTGCAGGCAACACCCTCACACCACGGGTGTATGACAAAGAGCAGTTCCAGGCATCAGAGCACATTGTGATCACATTTTCTCATGTTGTTGCAGAACTTACGCCGAAAGGACAAGCTGCTTTGCGTTTTGCCCAACTGGCCGGTGAGAGGACCGGAGGACGTGTTGAGGTGCAGGTTTACCCCGATTCATCCCTTTATAAGGATGGCGAAGAGGTCCAGGCCCTGCAACAGGGCCATGTTCAATTGATTGCCCCGGCAACCGCAAAAATGGCTGAGTATTTCCCCTTCCTGCTCCTTTTTGACCTGCCTTTTCTTTTCCAGAACTACAACGAGGTGCATACCTTTATCGACAGCCCGGCAGGGAAAAAAATGCTGGAGCAAGCGCGGGCACAAGACATGCTGGCCCTGGCCATGTGGGATAACGGATTTAAATACATGATCGGAAACAGACCTTTTACTTCTCCCAAATATTTTAAAAACGCTAATATTCGGGTGATGCCCTCCAGTGATGTCCTGGAACAGCAATTTCTATCCCTCGGTGCAAACCCTGTGCCCATGCGCTTCAGCGAGGTGTTCGACGCCAAAGAGACAAGCATCATTGACGGGTCGGAGAATACTGCCTCCAATATATACAGCCAAAAATTTCATGAAATCCACAATCACCTGACCATCACCAATCATGGCTATCTGGGCTATATTATCCTGACCAATCAATCATTCTGGATGAGTCTCCCGGAAGACATAAGGCTTATCCTGGAAGAAATATTGATTGAGGTAACGCTCTGGGAAAGAGAGCAGGCCATCAAGATGAATGAGCTGGATTTGGAGAAAATTATTAAAACACCGGAAATAAATGTAAATATTATGACAGAGGAAGATAAACTCGCCTGGCGCGAGGCTTTGGGTTCCATTTATAATGAGTTTAAGCCGGTAATCGGGGAAGATTACCTGAATGAAGCCCTGTCTGTCAATGAAAGTCAATAGCTTATGCTTAGCTTTTGGGCTTTTTAATTAGTCTTTCATAGTATGATCCCAGCGTATAGAGGGCTGCCAGCGGATTGTGTCCCAGGACACGGTCCTTGACTGCAAACACGGTCGTGGGTGCCTGGGCGTACTTGAAAAACAGGGAATCATGTCCCACACACAACCCCATAATAATGTTAAAATCCACCTGCGCTTCGTTCAACACTTCCGCCTGGGTTATGGGACTGCACATGCTTTCAAATTGGCCGGGGCGCACTTTTTCTTTTTCTGTGAGGCCTATTTCTTCCTTGGGCGTACATCCCACCTTACATACGACGGAGACCACGCTGAAACCATGCGCTTCCAGAACCGTGGTCAGGGCGGCTGCTTCCCCCTGCAGCCCAATGCAATATGCAAGGCCCAGTCGTTTGTAGCCCATCTTCCCGGCAAATTCGCATACTTCCTGTAGGCGTGGTATAACCGGGTGAAGCACCGGGGGCCGTGCTTCCCTGTTTATATAACACTCCCCTTCCTGAATAGATGCTTGCCGGGCAAATTCCCGGATATGTACATCCTCGTAAGGCTTTTGACTTTTTGCTACAAGCTCTGTCAGTTGTCGCGTCGGGCAAAAACGGGGAGCTTTACCGTTTTTATCACGGCAGGCTTTTTCCGATCTCTCTACCGGGCACTTGGCACATTGAGGCAGTTCCATTTTTTCCATAACAACACTCTCCCCTTCCACTTTTGACTCCTCAGTCCTGACTCCGACTCCTGAACCTTACTTCATCTCCTATCCAAGCCTTACTCCTGAATCCTGAATCCTGCCTCCTAACTCCTGACTACTGACTCCTGACTCCTGACTCCTGACTCCTGGTTACTTCTCCTGACTCCTGACTCCTGACTCCGACTCCTGAACCTTA
>SKTJ01000312.1 GCA_007122565.1 Syntrophomonadaceae bacterium
CAGCCTGCACTTTACCTCCACTGTAATCCCGCTCTGCAATATGCGTTTCTTCAAGTAATAGCACGCTGCAGTGGGGCGACATCTCTTCTTCCACCGCCTCCAGGTTACGCAGATTACCAATACCGTAGGTAATAGAAGGGATTACTACCACGCGGGCTTTTTTGATTAAATCCCGATGCCGCTGGTGATACGAATCAGCGATGGGGGAAAATGGTGGCAGGGTTATCACGGTTAGGCCATGATGTGTGGCAAAGCGATGCCCGCTATCCTCACGCGTAACGGGCCCAATCGATGGGCTGAAACCGGCATCCACAAGGGCAAAAAGAAGTGGAACAGCCTCTTCCCCACCTCCTACAAGATGCACTGCCGGCCTTTCCATTTTAGCAGCATGAATCCCGTTTCTTGTCACAGTAATATGCAATTTCCCATTGAGGGGGTTCCGTTGCACCACTGCAGAGGCATTGTAAGCAATGCGTATTTTTTCCGGGGTGAGCACTTCCTCAGGCGCGCCCAAAGCGAGAATTTTTCTCTCGGAAAGAAGAATAAAATAGTCAAAAAACTGGGCCGCCAGATTCAGATCATGTATGGCAGCAATAATGGTGACGCCCCGTTCCCGGTTAAGTTTGTGGGCCAGCTCAAGAAATTCCACCTGATAGTTTATATCAAGATTAGCCGTTGGTTCATCCAGCAGTAATATCTCCGGTTCCTGTGCCAGGGCACGGGCAATAATAACCCGCTGCCGCTCCCCACCGCTTAAGTTTATGGCGGAGCGGGAGGCGAGATGGGTTATTCCAGTTGTTTCCATGGCTTCCCTGATTATTTCTTCGTCTTTGCAGCCCTCTTTTTGAAAACGTTTGAGGTGGGGGTAACGACCCATGGCAACCACTTCTTCCACGGAAAAATCAAAATCTATGTTTGTATCCTGGGGTACAACGGCGATGGACCGGGAAATCTCCTGTAAGGATATTTTTTGCAGATCCTGCTCGCCCAGATAGAGTACCCCTCTGCTCGGCTTGAGCAAGCGGCTGATCGTGCGCAGCAAGCTTGATTTGCCGGCACCGTTTGGGCCGATCAAGGCGACAAAGGATCCTTTTTCGATACTAAAATCAACACCGTCCAGTGCTGTATACGCTCCATAATTGACGGTCAGGTCAGATATTTTTAAATTAATTCCCACTAATAAATCCCTCCGAGAAAGCAAACTGATTTCGCCCCATGATTAGTTAAAAATAGCGTAATTTTTTACGTTGGCGCAGCAGATAAAGGAAGAATGGTGCTCCTAATAGGGCTGTAATAATGCCCACCGGCAGTTCCGTCGGCGCGATGATCGTGCGCGCCAGCGTATCGGCGCCAATCAACAGGATAGCCCCTGTCAGGGCGGATGCAGGGAGGAGAAAACGGTGATCCGGACCGGCCAGCAAGCGGACAATATGTGGCACCACCAAGCCGATAAAGCCGATAATACCGCTGGTGGAAACTGCTGCCGAAACCAGCAGCGAAGCAGCAACGAGGAATATTTTTTTAAGTTTTTCAGCGTCTATTCCCAGGTAGTGGGCCGTATCTTCCCCGAGCAGCATGGCGTTTAGCTCCCGGGCAAAGTAATGAATGCAGCCATACCCTAATATTACATAGGGAAGCATCACTCTCAGATAGCTCCAGCGGGCCCCTCCCAGGCCTCCCATCATCCAAAAAACCACCTGGTGCATCCGTTCCCCGGAAAAAAAGATCAGCAGGGAAACAAAAGCGGAGAGGAAAGCACCGATAGCTATTCCGGCCAGAAGCAGAGTCATCACCGGAACAATATTACCCTGGCGGGAAATATAATAGACAACCGCTATCGTTGACAATCCCCCGGCAAAAGCCATAAGGGGCACAGCACCAAAGCCGGCAAAACCAAGGGTCAGGCCGAAAACGATAGCAGTAGTAGCGCCCAGGGCTGCCCCTGAAGAAACCCCGATAATGTAAGGATCGGCCAGGGGATTGCGAAAAAGCCCCTGCATGGTGACACCGGCCACAGAGAGGGATGCACCTACCAGCGCAGCCAACAATACGCGGGGCAGGCGAATGTTGAGAATGATTTCCCTGCTTGTATCGGAGATTGTCAAATCTGCAGGCAAAGCTATTGTTAAGTTGGGGATTAACCAGCTTAATAAGCCTGTAATCTTCTCCAGGATAATATAAAATATTTCCCGCTTGTCCAGGGAAACGGAACCAAGGCCCAGGGCATAGGCTAAGGAAACCAACAAAAGGATCAGGAGGAACAGCAGGAAGGCTCTTCGCTGCCAGCTGGTAATAATAATAACACCGCGGTTAGACCCTGTGGGCGATTCTTTACGCTGCAGTATCTTTACCTCCCGTATCTTTACCGTATTTCCGGATAGATTAGTGCAGCCAGTTCCTCAATCGCTTCAACCACCCGCGGCCCGGAACGGGAAACAATGTTTGGGTCTATACCAACAACCCGCTCCTGCTTCACAGCAGTTATGGCATCCCAACCGGGACGGGTGAATATTTCATCTGCCAGAAATCCCTCAGTCCCATGGTAATTAGGAAATATGATTACTTCAGGGTCCCGGTCCACCACGGCCTCGGCGCTTATTTTCGGGTATGGCGTGTCCACATCTGCAAATATATTGTTCCCACCTGCCACCTCGATCAGTTCGTGAATAACGCTGGGCCGTCCTACAGTCATTAGGGGGTCGGCATAGACTTCATAATAGATCCGTTTTTTTTCACCCTGCGTAAGCTGTGCCACCCTATCATTAACTTCCCTGATTCTTGTTTGCATTTGCTCCACCAGCAGGCGTGCATCCTCCACCACCCCTGTTGCCACTCCCAGAAGCCCTAACGCATCGTATATTTCTTCCACCGTAGTAGGGTTCAGGACCAGGACTGGGAGGTCCAGCTCCATTAAGCGTGCCAGTTCCTCTTCCTGAAGCGGAACAGCAACTATCAAATGGGGATCCAGGGCCACAATTTGTTCAATGTTGGGCTGGGAAAAGGAACCCGCCTTGGGCTTGTCCAGCGCTGCAGCAGGATAGTCACAATACTCGCTCACTCCCACAATATACTCATCCAAGCCCAGTGCAAAGAGCATCTCCGTGTTGCTGGGTGCCAGGGACACGATCCTTTCCGGCTTACCCTCAATGACCAGTTCCCTGCCCAAATCATCTGTGAGAGTTGCCGTAAAGGATTGTTCCCCATCCCGGGAACCGGGAACTTCCCCTTCTCCCCCGCAGCTGGCAAACATGAGCACACTAAGTACCAGCAAAAAAAACACTATTCCATTTAGATATCTACTTTTCAAAACAAAACCCCCAGTAAACAAATTTACCCTACTTCTTTGCGAGAAAGTAGGGTTTAAATACCAAATGACAATTAGCAAGTAAAACCTCCCCGCCGAAGGTATTATACATGTAATCAGCATGCAAGGGCTGGTTTCCTGGCTTACGCGTCATCCTCCACCTGCCCCTTCCCATCCTGCACTCAAATTACCATTGAGGGCCGGACAGTGGCTATGGCCGGTTTCGTCTTCGCTTACAGTAGCGGGGGCTGCAGGGGCTTTTAACCCCTTTCCCATTTGACTCTGTGGACCCCTTCAAGCTTGATTATTCGCATTTTTAGTTTATCGTGCTGTTAAAGCAATTCTATCATACGGAAACAGTGTCTGCAACAATAAAAAAACAAGTGGTTAAACAGCACATTCCGGCAAAGACATAAAAATATATTTTTTGCGCATCATATTAAAACGCATTGAAACGCTCATATGAAAGGATTGGGGAAATGAAACAGCATATCCATTGTATCGTCAGCGATTGCCATTATTGGCAGCAGGGAAATATGTGTACGGCAAATGAAATTCTTGTAACAACGGATGAGTTCGGGTCAAACCATCCCGAGGAAGTGGATGCCCATATGGCGGCCGAGCTTATTCCGCAACCGGCAGGAGATTGTATGACAACATGCTGTAAGTCGTATATTCCTCAGGACTCACCATATACAACGCTTGACGGCGTTAAGAAAATGGAATAGGGGTGACAAATATGATTACTGCTGAAGTATCCGTTTACCCACTTAAAACATCTGATGCGAGCAATGTCATTACCAACTCGATTAACTCTTTAAGCAATGTGGGCGTGGAATATTCCGTTGGTTCAATCAGTACCCGCCTGCACGGCAACGAGGAACAAGTGTGGAACAGCTTAAAAGATATGTTTCAGAACGCTCAAAATTCTGGGGAAGTGAGCATGGTGGTAACCATTACGAACGCAGCGGGTTGAAAAAAGCAGTTAGATGGCTGGTAGTTAGATAGGAGATAGGCATAAATAACCAAATATGAACTTTGCACTCGTAGGGGCGGCTGCCTACAGCCGCCCGCAGGTGTGCTTCGTCCTTCCGTTGCAACAAGGGGGCGGCATGGGGGTGTATCCCGAAAAATAAGCCGGCTTCGTCTGCGTGCAAACAGGGTCCGCCCCTACCTTTCTAGAGCGTGGCATACCTCTATGAGCAGTAACATTGGCGCCTATTCTTCGGTACTCTCTATTATCTGAACCATGTTTTCCATGACAACAGCAGCGTTTAGAATAACAAGGTCGAGGTTCTGTTTATCCAGGACCCTTTGCAGATTATCCAAAGACATTTCCAGTTCCCTGAACTCTGCTTCATCTAATTCTTTTGATAGGTCAGGTCTTTGTTCTTTGATGTAATCCAGGCTTTCCTGTGCGCCTGCATAGTTTTCCCTGGCTGCTTGCAGGACTATGTTGCGTATGTGGAATTTGAGCTCGTGCGTGAGTGAGATAATATTTTCGGCAAAGGGAACCATAAACTTCGATAGAGGGTTGGTAAGCTGATTTGCAGCGTCCATGGTACCAAAATAATCCCGTTCTGTAATGTACACAGTTAAATTGTCCAGCCCTTCTTCAAAATTGTTAATTACATCCTGCGTAATATTCTCCTCTACGAGGAGCGGTTCCAACTCACTCCAATGGTTATGTAGCTCCGCTACAGTTTCTTTAATGTTATCCCAGATTATTTCTGTACTTTCAGGCAGTTCTTCTTCATCTGTGGCATCTACAGCATCCCCTTCTTTTTCTAACACTTCACTCAGGATAGTTTCTTCAAAGGTCAACTCATTCACCTGTGCAACTGCTGCCTCATCTTCACCGGCTGGTTCTTCCTCGTTCTCCTCAGTTTCTTCTTCCTCAGCTTCAGCCTCTTTATTCGTTTGTTCATCCGCCCCATTATCTGGTTGGGCTTGTTCAGAAAGCACTACTGGAACTAAGTCAGCTTGCTGCATAATATTTAACAATCCACTTTCCATTTCCGTAATTTCAGCAGGCAATTCCACCTGTTCGTTTCCATCAGGATTATCTTCTCCGCCGCAACCTGCAGACAAAAGCATCAAGGCCATCAGTAAGAGAACCATAATATTTTTTCTCATAGTTACACACCTCCCCTGTATCAAGTTCCATGTTAGTATAACCAAATATCCCACTATATACCGGCAAATAATAATCCTTGCATTTTCCAGAAGATGATGATAAATTTATAAGTAGGGATAAAGTTTTGCAGCATCGTTTTTAACAACTGAATACATGCTAAACAAGTTTTCCACAGGAAATGAAAAGGGAAGCTGGTGCAAATCCAGCGCGATACCGTCACTGTGATGGCGAGGCTTTTTACTATATGCCACTGGCCTGCTAGTTCGTCCGGGAAGGCGTAAAAAAGCTGTAGACCCTCAGCCAGGAGACCTGCTTGTTTATCTGCTTCTTCAGATACCCACGGTCTATGGGTAGAGGGAATACTTGTGTTACTCCGTAATTAATACACAGGGAAAGGCCTTTATACCGCAAGGGTATAAAGGCCTTATTTATTGAAGGAGAGAACTGCTTTTGGGCCACGTTCATTTACTTAAAGAAGCGCATCATACCATGAAACCATGGATTTGCAGCTGGGAAACGCGCTGCAAAATTGTTGCCTGCGTATTGTTTGTCTTTGGAATTATTGCGTTGAACACGTGGTGGTTGGCAGCGTTTGCCCTGTTTTTTGTGCTGGGAGCTGCGGCTTTGATGGGTACAGCTTTAACTTTTCTGTTAAAGAGAATGGCATTACTGTTACCGTTTTTAATCTTCATGTCCGTTCCCCTTATTTTAGGTGGTGGACTGCCTCCCACTCCGGACCGGTATACGTTTGCCGCCCTGATCGCTATGAAAGCCCTGGCTGCCATGGCTGCCATGATCGTTTTATCCACATCCCAACCTGTGGAAGAGCTCCTGGAAGGGATGGCACATTTAAAAATCCCGCCGCCCATTATTACCGTAATCTTTCTGGCTTTCCGCTACGGCCATCTTTTTATACGTGAATTAAATACCACCCGTAAGGCTCTAGCCTCACGTCTCTTTTACGGCGGCTTAAGTGTAAGTGCACTCAGGGTTTACGGGGAGCTGTGCGGGAGCATGTTTATAAAATCCCTGTTGCGCTCCGAAACTGTTTACAAAGCCATGCTGTCGCGCTGTTTTGAAGGAAATCTCCCGGCAACGAAACCCCAAAAAATTATAGCAGCAGACCTTTATAAAAGCATGGCCCTCGTTTCATTTGCTCTCATTTTAATTGTTATGGAACAGGTGGTGTTTTAGATGATTGCTGTGGAAACTGGAAAGCTAAGTTACAGTTATCACGATGGGACCAGGGCATTGCGAGATATGGATCTGTCCATTAAAAAAGGTAAAAAAACAGCAATCCTCGGTTCCAACGGAAGCGGGAAAACAACGCTCCTCTACCATTTTAATGGCACTTTTTTGCCCCAGGAAGGTTCCGTAACGGTAATGGGGACTTCTGTGAACAAAAAAACCCTGCGTCAAATCCGGCAAAAGGTGGGACTTCTCTTTGATAATCCGGACAATCAACTTATTTCAACCACTGTTTATAACGATATTGCCTTTGGCCCGCGTAATTTAAAACTGGATCAGGAAGAAGTCCTGAAAAGAGTAAACAGGGCTATAAAGATGGTGGAGATAGCAGAGCTGCAAGAAAAGCCTCCCCATAACCTCAGCCTGGGACAGAAAAAAAAGGCAGCAATTGCCGGACTGCTGGCGATGGAACCGGATATTATGGTCTGTGATGAACCATTTTCCGGGCTCGATCCTCATGCAATGGGACAGCTGACTGGCATTTTTGATAAACTGGTGGCCAGGGGATGCACCCTTATCTTTAGCACCCATGATGTGGATCTGGCTTTTGCCTGGGCGGATGAAGTGATCATCCTCAAGGAAGGAAGGATTTTGGCCGCAGGCGGCACAACTCTGTTAGCAGACAGGAATATTATGGCTACAGCCCTATTAAACATTCCACTGCTTGCCCAATTATTTAAAGACTGGGAGCAGCTTCCCCGCAATGCGGCAGAAGCGTTCTTTTTATTATCAGCAAATAATGCAAACAGAGTATTACTTGAGAAACAGGTATCTGAAAAAAGATAAAAGGGAAGCCGGTGTAAATCCGGCACGATCCCGTCACTGTGTTGGTGAGGCTTTTACATCATGCCACTGGCAGAAGGAGAATCCAGCCGGGAAGGCGTAAAAAGCTGATGAACCTCAGTCAGGAAACCTGCCTGTTACTCGTATTCTTAAACACCACGGCGTATGGAGTTTGGGAGCTTTAATTGCTTTTCCCGGCCTTCATATCCTGGGGTATGGAGGTTTTTTGGATGCACCTGAGGGGAGGGGGTATAAAAGCAGGAGTCAGAATTCAGAATTCGGATTCAGTAGTCAGAATAAGAACCCAAGATAGATTTTATTGCTGCTTATAATCCTAAATTTGAGGAGTGAACAAATTGAAAAAGCACCTTTTGTATGTCCTAATAATTATTGGTTGTTTGTTGTTGGTGGGTTGTGGCGGTGTAGATGAAGCGGGCGGACACGCAGATGACCATGATCATGGGGACCTGCCCTACGAATGGAGTGGTGAGTATTTTCTGGAGGCCGAAACATATACTCTGGAATTTCAGCAGAGCGGTGACCCTTCCTGTAACATTGCTTTTATCATCAATGACGGGGATATCGCTGACTTGGCCCATCATGCCCATCATGTCATGGAAGCAGAAATGGAGACAGTGGAAGCAGACGGTCATTTTACCGCCAGGGCTGACTACGCATATGAGCTTAAGCTCAACCCCGATCAAACCATAATTACCTTTGAACTGGAAGAAGTCGGGGATTATATAATCTTCCTGGAGCACTTCCCCCATGAATTCGATTTGAAACTCCTGGATAGTAACGGGAGGGAGTTAACCGTGATAAATCCACAGGAATACGAGGATGATGGCCATTATCATTGAGAAGCAGTTGGGTAGGGGATAGTCGGATAGTTGCTTCTTGCATCTTGAACTGGGAGGTATTCATATGCACCTGGCCGATGGGGTCCTGAATTTACCCACAGCCGTGGCCACCTATGGTGTCACAGTAGGCTTGCTGGGTTACTCCATAAAAAAAATTCGCGAAGAAGAGATGCCCCGTATCAGTCTGATGACCGGCGCCTTTTTTGCCATTTCCCTAATCAGTATCCCGGTGGGGCCTTCTTCCATCCACCCATTCCTGGGAGGTATTTTAGGAGTTATGCTGGGCAGACACGCGCCTCTGGCCTTTTTTGTGGGGCCTTTATTGCAGGCTGTTCTGTTCCAGCATGGAGGCTTGACCACCCTGGGAGCAAATACTGTAATGCTTGCAGTACCTGCATTGCTTGTTTACAGGCTATTTCATGCCCTGGAAGGACGGGACATTTTTCTCAGAGGGGCACTGGCCGGTGGCCTGGCGGTTATGGGCACTGTGTTTATCCTAATTATTACCCTTTTGTTCAGTGATCAGCGATTTGGTGAAGGTTTCTTCTCAGTGGTAAATCTGCTTATTGTTGGACATCTGCCCCTTGTTGTTATTGAAGCATTAATTACGGGTTTTGCCCTTAAACTACTGCATACTGCCAAACCAGAGCTGCTTGAATGGAAAAGGAGTCAGTAGTCATGAAAAACAACATTCCTTTATTTCTATTGATTCTGCTAATCAGTCTGTCTGCATCCCCCGCCCTGGCCCACCGCATGCTCATTGAACCAGTGGATGAAGGCCTCATCAAGGTGGTTTATGAAGATGGACGGTTTTCCAGAAGGACGGAGGTATTCGTTTATAACCTCCAGGGAGAAGAGCTTCACAGCGGCAAGCTGGATAATCAGGGTTATTTTCATTATCCCCCCGAGTTGGACGCCGTGTTGGTCGTGGCAGACGACGGTTTGGGACACCGGGTCGAGTGGCACGTCGGTGAAGATTTTACAATGGGTTCCCCCCGGGGTATTACTATAACCATAGTGGTCATACTTTTTTGCCTTATCGCCGGTTTTTTCCATCTCCGGGTCAAAAAACGCAGGGTACAACAATCCAGTTAGACAGAAACAGTCTTCATGGAGAGGGCGATACGCTTTTTTTGTGTGTCTACGCTCAACACTCTAACATTTACAATATCCCCCACTTTTACCACATCCAGGGGGTGCTTCACAAAGCGGTTGGAAAGCTCGGAAATATGGACAAGGCCGTCTGCATGGACACCAATATCCACAAAGGCCCCGAAATCCACCACATTACGGACCACACCCTGAATTTCCATGTTTTCTTTTAGATCCTCAATATTGAGGATCCCCTTTTTAAAAACAGGCTGGGGAAGATCGTCCCGCGGATCCCGGCCCGGCTTTTTAAATTCTTCCAGGATATCCCTCAAGGTTGGCTCTCCCACCTGTAACGTTTCCGCCAGCTCCCCAATCGGGACCTGGGGGATCCCTTTCTCCTGCCCCAGCTCTTCGGGGGCAATGCCGATCATGGCCATTACTTTTTCCGCCGTTTCATAGGACTCTGGATGAACGGCACTGCGGTCCAGGTAGTTTTCCGCGGTGGGAATACGTAAAAACCCTGCGCACTGCTTGAAAGCAGCGGGGCCCAGCTTGGGCACTTTTGTCAGCTCTTTACGGCTGTTGAAAGGGCCGTTATTTTCCCGGTAAGCTACGATATTCCCTGCGACGGTCTTATTGATCCCCGCCACATGTTCAAGTAAAGCCGGCGATGCCGTGTTCAAATCAACCCCCACCTGATTGACGCAGGATTCCACACTGCCTTCCAAAACTGCGGTAAGTTTTTTTTGATTCACATCATGCTGGTACTGGCCGACGCCGATGGAACGGGGATCAATCTTAACCAGTTCGGCCATGGCATCCTGCACACGGCGGGCCAGGGAAATAGCGCTTCTTTCGGATACATCCAAATCGGGGAATTCAGCCTGACCCAGCTTTGATGCGGAGTAGACGCTGGCACCTGCTTCGTTGACTACTGTATAGGCTATTTCTTTGTTATGTTCCTCCATTAAGTTAACCACAAACATTTCTGTTTCCCGTCCACCGGTGCCGTTGCCAATGGCAATGGCATTTAACGCATGCTTTTCCAGCAGGCCCAGGATGATTTTGGTTGATTTTTCCTTTTCGTTACGGGGCGGAATGGGGTAAATAACGGCTGTTTCCAGCAACTTGCCCCGTTCGTCCACACAGGCTATTTTACAGCCCGTTCTCAGCCCCGGATCCAGAGCCATGATCCTTTTCCCCCGCACCGGCGGAATCATAAGCAGGCTACGCAGATTTCCCTGAAAGACCCTGATCGCCTGTTCTTCCGCCTTCTGCGAGAGTTCACTGCGGATTTCCCGTTCCAGTGAGGGTAACAACAGACGTTTCCAACTATCCCGTATGGCTTCATCGAGTTGGAGTTTTGCATTGGCGGTAGAGTTGTTCTTCTGATAAAACTTCTGAATCAAGGAAAGGGCCTTAGCTTCGGGAACTTCAATCTTAACGTTGAGAAACTCTTCTCTTTCTCCCCTGTTTATGGCCAGGATGCGGTGCGGCTGCACCTTCCTGCAGGGCTCACGGTAGTTATAGTACATTTCATAGATGCTGGTATCTTTACTACGGGCGCTTGTAACAATGAACCCTTCCTTTAGCATAAACGACCGTAACACGGGGCGGAGTTTAGGTTCGTCGGAAATTTGCTCCGCAATAATGTCCCGCGCTCCAGCCAACGCAGCGTCAGCGGTCAAAACTTCTTTCTCTTCATTAATAAACTGCGGCGCTGCCTTTTCCGGATCTTCTTTTCCCTCCAGGATCAGCATTGCCAGGGGTTCAAGCCCTTTTTCCCTGGCCATGGTAGCCCGGGTCCTTTTTTTAGGCTTGAAGGGACGGTAAATGTCTTCCAACTCCGTTACACTTTGGGCTTGCTGAATTGATTTCTCCAGTTCCGGGGTCAGCACGCCCTGTTCTTCCAAAAAGCGGTGAATATCTTCGCGGCGGCTCTCCAGGTTACGATTAAAGCTTAATTTCTCCCCCAGGAGCCTTAGTTGCTCATCTGTCATCCCCCCCGATACCTCTTTGCGGTAGCGGGCAATAAAGGGAATAGTATTCCCCTCGTCCAGCAGGGTAATCACCATGGAAACATAACGCTGTTCCAGGCTCAGCGCTTCAGCGATACGACGACTAATGATCTCTTCCCTGTTTTTATTGTCCATAACCATTAATATACACTTTTATGGTAAACACATCAATAATAATTGGTATTTTATTGTATTTTCTCTGCCAGCTTTGTGACCATTTCCTTGATCTTTTCAATGCTTAACGATGCTTCGAACCCAGATTTGTCGATGAACAGCAGGGAATCTATTTCCCCTGCTTCGCTGGTACTCTCAATATGAATGTGGGCAATGGAGTTACGCATGCACTGCAGAAAACGGGCTACGGTCTGTTGTTCCTCCCCGAATTTTCCCCAGGATCTGATATCCCCGTCTTCAATGCCCAGATCCTGAAATTGCAGGTTGTCACGCTCTACAATATAAGTAAAATTCCTTTCCTTGGGCAAAACAATCAAACCAAGCAGGCAGTTAACCAGCAGGGTTACACCGAAAGGGCCATCATAGTCCTGCATGATCTGCAATGTGTGTTGTACAAACTCTTTTTCAATATTTTTATGATCCGTAACCGACCTAATCATCCCCTTTGCATTATAAATATTTAAACTACACTAATTTCAGTTTCAAGCTTCATCCTATATTATTTGCCACGCGGCAGCGAAATAACAGGGAAAATTACAAACCGGGAGCGGTATGCCCCCGGTTTATAGTGTTATGCTTACTTTGATTCAGTGCAACGGGTTGGTTATCCTTTAGCTTGTTCCTTTTTTTCTTTAAGCGCCTTTAGCACCTTTTCCGGGGTAATAGGCAACTCTGTAAACCTTACGCCGATAGCATCGTAGATTGCATTGGTTATGGCCGGGATGGTGGGTTGCACCGGGCCTTCACCTGATTCCTTAACGCCAAACGGAGCAGTTGGATCGTAACTGTCCACGATGGTGGTGCTTATTTGCGGCAGTTCCATAGCCGTGGGCACCTTGTAATCATGCAGGGATGGGTTGATCATTTTCCCCTCCCCATCCAGTTTCATTTCCTCATAGAGGGCCTGCCCCATGGCAAACATGATGGAACCATCAACCTGTCCGTCCACGCTCATAGGGTTCACTGCCTGGCCGCAGTCTCCCGCTTCCGTAACCTTATCCACGCGAATCTTCCCTGTCTCCAGGTCAACATCAACTTCCCATATTTGACAGCTAAAGCCAAACGTGGGGGAGTGGCCGATATTCGCACCCTGCACTCTGACGTTGCGGCTTAGATCGATTCCTTTAAGGCGCGGCGGTGAGAAATGGCCGATACCTGTCAAAGTCCCCACAGCATTGGTATAAACATCTACAACTTTTTCCCATTCTATCGTTTTTTTCGGTTCATAATGGGAGTAGAAACGGCCATCTTTAACTTCCAGTTGATCGGCGCGGCAGCTCAACATCCCGGCAGCAACCTCAAACAGTTTGTCATTGATCTGTTTGGCTGCCTCCTTGATCGCCGCTCCCGAAGCGTAGGTTACACGGCTCGCAAAACTGCCCAGGTCAAACGTCCCCAGTTCCGTATCGCCCGACACCACATGGACGTCTTCGAAGCGGACCCCCAGGGCCTCAGCAGCCATCTGAGCGATTACTGTATTGGAGCCCTGTCCGATATCGGCAGCAGCACAATGAACGGTGACGCCCCCTTCCGTATCCACCCGGATCAACACCGTGGTGTGGGGTTTGTAGGATTGATAGAGGGTATAGGCGGTACCGGAGATATAATATCCACCGGCAAGGCCGATCCCTTTACCAAAGGGCAACTTACCGTGCTTCTCCAGATAGCCCGATTTTTCCACGGCCGTCTGCAGACATTTCTTGTACTCCGTATGGGGGACATGCAGATTACTCACACTGCGGTAACCCGATTCCACAGCATTTTTCATCTTTAATTCGTACGGGCTGATACCCATCATTTCTGCCATTTCATCGAGCATGCATTCCATGGCATAACGGGGTTGCACACCACCGAGGCCACGCATAGCGCCGCAGGTGGGCTTGTTTGTATAAACGCGCCTTACGCGGGCACGGGCGTTTGGCACTTTATAAGGCAGGTGGATCATGGAGGCGGTGTAGAACATGACCACCATGCCCCAACCTGAGTAAGCACCGCCATCCATCGTATTGTCAAAATCCACGGCCTGAATATAACCTTCCTTATCCAAACCGATCTTTAATTTCATATGACATGGATGACGTCCTTTATTCGTGGCGAATACCTCACTGCGCTCATAAGTTACTCTGACCGGCCTGCCAATCTTGCGCGAAAGAAGTGCGGCACAAAAATCGGCCGAACTGGCCTCACCTTTACCGCCGAAACCACCGCCCACCGCCGGAACAGTTACACGAATTTTGTTCATGGGCATCTCCAGCACATTGGATAGCTGGCGGTGCAGGTAATGGGGCACCTGGGTACTGGACCATAACTGCAATTGGCCACTTTGGGGCTCGTAACTGGCTAGCGCCGTATGGGGCTCCAGGAAAGCGTGGTTTACATAGGAAGTATGAAATTCTTTTTCCAGGATGTACGTGCAATCTTCAAATGCCTTATCCGGATCGCCGAATAACTGGTCTCCTGCATGTAGGATATTTTCAGGAGCATCCTCATGTATACGGATGTCTTTTGCCTTTGCCATGGCTTCAAAGGGGTCAAGCAGCACAGGCAGGGGATCGTATTCCACTTCAATTAAATCAAGGGCGGCCTCCGCCGTTTCTTCATCAATGGCGGCAACAGCAGCCACGCCCTCACCCCAAAAGCGAACTTTGCCCACAGCCAGGGCCACCTCGTTGGCTGCCTGGGGCACAATCCCCCATTTAATGGGCGCTTCATCCCCGGTAATTGCCGCCAACACCCCCGGCATTGCCAGGGCCTTGCTGCAGTCGATCTTTTTGATCAGGGCATGGGCATAAGGGCTGCGCTTGATTTTACCGTAAGCCAAACGGGGCAGCACCATGTCATCCGTATAAATGGCTTCCCCCTTAACTTTTGCCGGGCCGTCCACCCGCGGCACACTTCTGCCTACCTGGGTATAATTCCGCTCCATTATTCCACCCCCCCGGTTGAGATTTTTGCAGCGGCGGCACCAATCGCTTCCACTATCTTCTTATAGCCGGTACAGCGGCAAATATTGCCGGAAATGGCGCGCTTTATTTCCAATTCGCCTGGCCTCGGAATGCGGTCCAGCAACGCTTTGGCAGAAAGAATCATACCCGGCGTACAAAAACCACACTGCACTGCTCCATAATCCACAAAAGCCTGTTGGACGGGGTGCAAATTACCCTGCTCATCAGCGAGTCCTTCGATGGTGCTAATCTTTTTACCCTGACAGGCTATGGCCAGCGTAATACAGGACAACACGGGGGCTCCATCGATGAGTACGGTACAGGCACCGCAATCTCCCTGGCCGCACCCCTTCTTCGTACCCGTAAGGCCCACTTTTTTCCTAATTATGTCCACAAGGAGGTCCTTTGGGCTAACGGGCACTTCATAAACCTGATTATTAATATCCAACTTTATCAATTGTTTCATTGATTACACCTCCTGTGCAGCGTTAAACGCTTCATGCAACAACCTGCGAGCCAGTACGGCCACCACTTCCCGGCGGTATTCCGCCGAGGCCCGGATGTCGGAAATAGGTTTAGCCTCACCGCAGGCCGCTGCCGCCGCTTCTTCCACCAGGGCATCGTCAAACTGTTTTCCCACCAGGATCGATGGCACTTCCACCGAGATCAAAGGCCTTGGGCTAACGGAACCCATCACAAGCCTCAGGTCTTTAACTGTCCGTCCATCAGTCTCCAGCACCAGATTAACCGCCATATTTACCGCATCAATTTCCATGGCTCCCCTGAGCCCGATATACCCGTAGCGGCTGGCCGACCGGGGTGCCGGTTCGGGCAGGATAAACTTGGTCAGTAATTCCCCTTCTCCCAGCCCGGTCTTCCGGTTACCCAATATGAATTCTTCCAGCGGCAGTTGCCGCTCCCCCGTAGCACTGGCGAGCACAACTTTGGCTCCCAGGGCCACCAGGGGTGTGGGTGTCTCCGCTGCCGGGGAAGCATGACAGCTGTTACCGCCCATTGTGGCCATGGTCCGCACCTGAACTGAGCCAAGTTCACCCGCCGCCTGGTGCAGGGCAAAGTACTTTTCCTTAACCAAAGGAGAATACTCAACCTCGGATATTTTAGTGGCCGCACCAATCACAGCACCCTTACCCGGTAAGTCAGAGATTCCCTGAAATTCCGGCACAGCGTTAATGTCAATTAAGTACTGAGGTTCGATCATCTTTTCCTTCATCATCAGTAGTAAGTCCGTACCGCCGGCCAACACCCTGGCATTACTCCCCAGGCGGCCGATTAACGCAAAAGCTTCCCCCGCTTCTTTGGGGGCAAAATACTCAAAATCGCTTAAAAACAATTATGCCACCTCCTTTGCTTTGCAGTAACAGGGAAACTAATCTTCTCCTGTCACCGCTTTTGGGCGGCTGTAAGCCACCGCCCCCGGTAATTCTTCAAGCAGGCTCTCTAAATATTTCTCTTCAGCACATCGGAATTCAATAAGGTTTTTTATAACTGCTTTTTTCTTAAACAGTGTATCGTTTCCCGTTGCATAGATTTCTGCCAATCTTTTTTTGTTCGATTGGACCCTAGCCAGCCTTTTCATCATACAATCCCATATTTCTGCGCCAGTCAGAAGATCGGACGTTTCCAAACCAACATTGAGGTCAAGGTAATGCCATTCAAAACTGGAGAGCAGTCTTTTTGAAGTTTCAATCAGTGCTGCCTTCCCGTCCTCTGTAACATAGTACCTTTTCCTGTCCGGCATTCTCCCCTCCTTTTCTTTTTGGGAATAAACCAGGCCTTTTTCCTCCAGCCGCTTTAACACCTGATAGATGGAAGCCACGCCAATCTTAACCCAGCGCCGCATCTGCCGTAAATCAATTGTTTTATCAATTTCATAAGCATATGAAGGTTTTTCATTGACGATGCTCAGCAGAATTACTTCAATGTTTGATAGGTTTTGCCTCATGTTTTCACCTATTATAGTCTATAGTAGTATAATTATATCATTCGAGGAGACGTCTTGAATATCCTGCTTATTTCATAAATAAATTTTCAATATAAGAAGGGTTCGGTTTTTGGAACTACCAAATAATGAAAATCTCAAGTATTAATACTTGAGATTTTCATATTTTAACACATTTTGGCTTGACTTGTCAGAGAGCTTTAACTATTCCGGGGACGCATTGTTTCACATTGGGTTTGCTGGGAAGTATTTGACTCTGCTTCATTAAACCCTTGCCGTTCGCCCATATTCATTTCTAATCCAAGTTCATATATAGCTTCGTTATCAAAGGCATAGGACATCTCATCAGCATACTCATCTTCAATAAATTCTGCACCAAAGTTCCCTGTTTCGTCGCACGTATTGTTGTTTACCAAAATGCTGTCAGCCTGGCAAATTTCCCCTTTACCCCAATAATAGCAACTATTAACTTTACAACTGACTTTGGTCATACGCTACAACCTCCTTCTATTTTAGTTATAACATGATCGTTTTTCTGCTCCTTTATCCTGTCCTTTATTTGCATTACTTAAAAGGATTTTTGTAATTGTGGTATAATAAGGAACGTAAATAATTAGGAGTCATAATACCAAATAACCCAATAATGGGCACAGCAATCCAAAATGTTAATTAAGACAGTATGAAGATCAGTTCCCGTTCTTTTATACTGACTCCTGACTACTGAGCAATTATTCATTCAGGAAGGTAACTATGCGCATTAAACGAAAACTGGACCACTTAAACCTGGCACGTCTTATGGACGATGGGCCTGCTTCCACAGGCTTTGCAGATATCCACTTTGTGCCAAACTGCCTGCCGGAAATCGCTCTTACTGAAGTGAGCACTGTTTCTTCTTTTATGGGGAGAAAGGTTGAGGCCCCCCTGCTAATTAATGCGATCAGCGGCGGGGTGCCGGAGGCTACGGGGCTTAACCGTGCCCTGTCTTTTGCGGCCCGCACTATAGGCATCCCCATGGCCGTGGGTTCCATGACGGCAGCCTTACAGGATCCGGCGGTACTGCATACGTTTACAGTGGTGCGGGAGGAAAACCCGGATGGCTTTATTGCCGCTAATGTAAGTGCCGGGGTCCCTCCGCAGCTGGCACTGGAGGCGGTTAAGCTAATCGGGGCTAATGCCCTGCAGCTCCACCTGAATGCTCCCCAGGAAGCGGCAATGCCCGCAGGGGAGGGGGATCTGTCTTTCCGTGGTTTTTTAGATAATATCAGGGCTGTTGTAAAAACCTCACCTGTCCCTGTAATAGTTAAAGAAGTGGGCTTCGGCATGGCTGCAGCGGAGGTTCGCAGGCTTCTGGCAGCCGGAGTGAAGGTGCTTGATACGGGTGGCAGCGGCGGAACAAATTTTATTCGTATTGAGAGTTACCGGCGAAGCAGCAGCGAGGCACACCCTTTTTATAGCTGGGGCCTGCCTTCGGCAGCGACACTACTGGAGATTGTGGAGGGCGTTAACACATACACCGGCAGCGAGGCTACTGCGGTGGAGGTTGTAGCTACGGGTGGGATCCGCAGCGGTCTCGATGTTGCAAAAGCGCTGGCGCTGGGTGCCGGCCTTGCCGGGGTGGCGGGCCCGTTGGTGCAATCCTATTTTCAGGGAGGACAGCAGGCTGTGCTTGATTATTTGCTCCTGCTGCAGCGTCAGCTCAGGCAGACCATGTTCATGCTGGGCGTTAGCGAGCCTGAACAGCTAAAGAATCGACCCCTCGTTATCCTGGGAGAAACGGGAAAATGGCTGGAACTACGGGGGGTTGATCTTAGCAGTTTAGCCAGACGGGGGCAAGATACATTTGACAGAGACAGATAGGAAGTAAAAGATAGTTGAATTAGAATCATCTTCTAGCTATAATCACGACTTCCATGCTGTCTTGACATTTGGAAGTTTTTTTATTATTTTAAGACCTTACTTCGACAACATTCGGCGACAAAATGTTATAATAGCGGGGGAAGGAGGTTTTCTATTGCAAAGCAAAGTCAGAAGAATATATGTGGAAAAGCGCAAGGGTTTCAATATTGAAGCTCAAAAACTATATGCAGATTTAACAGAAAATCTTGGTATCAGGAGCCTGGATGCTGTTCGCGTTATTAACCGTTATGATATCTCCGGTATTACAGACGCAGAATATACCCTGGCCCGCACAATAATCTTTGCCGAGCCACCGGTAGACGCAGTCTATGATGAAGAACTGCCGGTTGGTGACAGTGATAAAATATTTGCCGTTGAATATCTGCCCGGACAGTACGACCAACGGGCCGATTCGGCAGCCCAGTGTGTGCAAATTTTAACACAAAAGGAACGGCCCACTATTCTTTCAGCTGAAGTAATCGTGTTGTGTGGCTCCATCTCCGATACAGAATTTGCCCGGATCAAAAGCTACTACATTAATCCTGTGGAGTCGCGGGAAGCGGGACTGCAAAAACCTGAGCGACTTGAAATGGAATACGATCTCCCCCAAGGCGTGTCAATATTGCACGGCTTTAATGAACATTCGCCCGCTGCACTGCAGGAATTACACGAAAACCTTGGCCTGGCCATGAGTATGGCTGACTTCCTCTTCTGCCAGACCTATTTCAGAGACACGGAAAAAAGAGAGCCAACGATTACGGAAATCAGGGTGATCGACACCTATTGGTCTGATCACTGTCGCCATACAACGTTTTTTACGGAAATCGAAGACATATCCTTCGCCGGAGGACATTTCACTGTACCCGTGCGCGAAGCCTATGCCCAGTATCTGGCCTCCCGGGAATATGTCTATGGTAAAAACAAAAGAGATATTTGCCTTATGGATATTGCCCTTATGGGCATGAAACAGTTGCGTCAGCAGGGTCTGCTGGACGACCTGGACGAGTCAGAGGAGATTAATGCCTGCAGCATCACTGTTAATGTTGATGTGGACGGTAAAAATGAAGCATGGCTGGTGATGTTTAAAAACGAGACTCACAATCACCCCACCGAAATAGAACCTTTTGGCGGTGCAGCCACCTGTCTGGGTGGCGCGATCCGTGATCCCCTTTCGGGGCGCTCTTATGTTTACCAGGCTATGCGGGTGACAGGCAGTGCCGACCCCCGTGCCGCCATTGAAAATACCCTGCCGGGGAAACTGCCCCAGCGTAAGATCACCACAGGGGCGGCGGCCGGTTACAGCTCTTACGGCAACCAGATCGGCCTTGCCACAGGCCAGGTCGCTGAACTGTACGATGAAGGGTTCCTGGCCAAGCGGATGGAGATCGGATTCGTCATCGGCGCCGCCCCAAGGCAAAATGTGGTCAGGCAAAAGCCCGTTCCCGGTGATGCTATTATCCTTGTGGGCGGCAGGACAGGACGGGACGGCTGCGGTGGAGCCACCGGCTCATCCAAGGAGCACACCACCGAGTCCCTTTCCACATGCGGTGCCGAAGTACAAAAGGGCAATCCGCCCACGGAACGGAAAATTCAGCGCCTTTTCCGGGACCCAAGGGTAAGCAGCATGATTAAAAAATGCAACGATTTCGGTGCGGGCGGCGTTTCCGTGGCCATCGGCGAGCTTACAGACGGCGTTGCCATAAATCTGGACGCCGTACCCAAAAAATATGAGGGCCTGGACGGAACCGAACTTGCCATCTCTGAGTCCCAGGAGCGTATGGCAGTGGTGGTGGCCGACGCAGATGTTGATTCATTTAGTCGTATTGCTCACCGGGAAAACCTGGAAACAACAGTGGTGGCCAGAGTAACATCAGACCATAGAATGAAAATGTTCTGGCGAGACAAACCTATCGTGAACATGAGCAGGGATTTTCTCAATACTAACGGCGTAAAACAAAAAACCACTGTCCATGTTGCAAGTCCCCCGGAGCAAAGCTACTTTAACCTTCTTCCGGAAGCGGTGGCAGGGGAACTGCCCGATCTAAAAAAGGCCTGGTTGGCAAACCTGCAGGATCTTAATGTCTGCAGCCAAAAAGGGTTGGTGGAACAGTTCGACAGCACGATCGGGGCAGCCACGCTGCTCATGCCCTTTGGCGGCAGACACCAGGACACACCCGGTGAAGGGATGGCGGCCCTCCTGCCGGTCCTTGACGGAGAGACAACCACCGCATCCCTGGTGTCTTTTGGCTATAACCCCCAACTGGCCAAGTGGAGCCCTTTTCACGGAGCGTTTTACGCCGTGGTGGAGGCAGCAGCAAAGATTGTGGCTTTAGGAGGCGATTACAGATACATTCGCCTCACATTACAGGAGTACTTTGAAAAACTGGGCCAGGATCCTGCCCGTTGGGGGAAACCGTTCAGCGCACTTTTGGGTGCCTACTTTGCCCAGCATGTACTGGGTATCCCGGCAATCGGCGGCAAAGACAGTATGTCGGGCACTTTTATGGAGCTGGATGTGCCACCTACCCTGGTAGCCTTCGCCGTTAATATGACGGATAGCAGCAATATCATTTCCCCGGAATTTAAGAAAGCCGGCAGCAAGGTTGTACTTGTGCCTCTTTCCCGGGACAAGAACGAAATGCCTGATCCGGATATCATGGCTGCAAATTTTAATAAAGTGTCAGCTTTGAACAGGGCTGGTCTGGTCCGGGCCGCCCACACGGTTAGAAACGGCGGGCTGGCCGCAGCAATAAGCAGAATGTCATTTGGCAACCGGATCGGTATGGCTTTTAACATGACGCTTGAACCGGAAGCTCTTTTCCGTGCAGATTACGGATCCATCATCCTGGAGTTGGATGAGACAACTGATCTGGAAGCAGCCTTTGGCGAAGTGGCACATCTACAACTGGGATATACCATAGAAAAAAACATTGTTGTGGTCAACGGCATTGAAATCTCCCTGACAGAGGCCCTTACCGCCTGGAGAGCAACGCTGGAAAAGGTTTTTCCAACCTGCACGGAAGATACGTTACAAAAGCCGCGGCAGTTTCATTATGATAAGCGAAACACAAGCAAGCCGGCAGTGCGTGTTGCGAGGCCGCGTATTTTTATTCCTGTCTTCCCCGGCACCAACTGTGAGTATGATTCAGCCAGAGCCTTCACCAGAGCCGGGGGGGTTGTTGATACCTTTGTTATGCAGAATCTCTCACCGGCTGACGTGGAACAATCAGTAATGGAAATAAAAATGGGGATCGCAAGAGCCCAGATCTTGATGATTCCCGGAGGCTTCAGTGCCGGGGATGAACCGGAAGGATCGGGAAAGTTTATTGCCGCAATGTTCAGGAACCCCCTGCTAAGCGAAGCAATAATGACCCTGCTTAATCACAGAGACGGCCTGATCCTGGGCATCTGTAATGGTTTTCAGGCCCTGATTAAGCTTGGTCTTCTTCCTTACGGGGAAATCATTAACATAAGCGAACAATGTCCTACCCTTACTTTTAATAAAATAGGACGGCATATCTCCACCCTGGTCCGTACCCGTGTGGCCTCCACCCTCTCTCCCTGGTTCAGCAACGCAACGACGGGAGATATTCATACCGTAGCCGTTTCCCACGGCGAAGGAAGATTCGTGGCCGACGAGTCGTTACTGACAAATCTTGCGGATAAGGGCCAGGTAGCTACCCAGTATGTTGATTTGTACGGCAACCCCAGTAACGAGATAAACTGCAACCCGAACGGCTCCGACGATTCCATCGAAGGTATCACCAGTCCCGACGGCAGGGTGCTGGGACGGATGGGTCACTCGGAACGGATGGGACCCGCCCTCGTCCAAAATGTACCCGGTGATAAGATCCAACGCATTTTTGCAGCAGGGGTGGATTATTTTAAATAATTAATTATTAGGTTGGGGTTGGGGTGGAGGCATTTTTTCGAGCAGGGTTTCCTCAGAGAGGTATAACCTCTGATCTGCCGTAATCTGCACAATATCATGCATGATTAACGATTGTAAAGCTTGCGGTTTGTAGTCACGGATGGCCGGTTTAAAGGGATCGAAAAAGTGTCTGGGCGTTAGCCCCAATTCCTTAATTGTTTTTGCGGTGCCTTCCTCAAGGGCGTTATGTTTACGGAAAGTCTGTATGACCGTAAACACGGCCTTGCGAATAAGAAAAATATAGAGCATAAATACTACAGGAACCATGGCAATGGTAACAGTTAAAACCAAGGCAGTAAGAACAGGATCATACAAATATATCACCCCGGAATAGTTAAAATCCTTTTTAGCTTCCCCAAATCCCGGAGTTTTATTATAAAAAAAGAAGCAGGGACCTCCCCTGCTTCCTACCTCTTATTCTTGTATCTTACCCCTTTAATCCTCTTAATCCTCTTGCTTCTTGCCTCCTGAATCCTCCTGCTTCCTGCTTCTTGCTTCCTGCCTCTTGATCACCATCCCCTTATCTTCATGGCATCAGCCAGGCGCTTGATCGCATACATAAAAGCTGCTTCACGCATGGTGATAGTATCGCTGCAATTGCAAGTGTATGTGTAAAGGTGTTCAAATGCCTCCATGATTTTTTGCTCCAGTTGTTTCTCAATTTCTGCTTCCGGCCAATAGAACGAGTAGTTGTTCTGCACCCATTCAAAATATGAAACGATAGCACCACCGCTGTTGGCCAGGATATCCGGCACCACAAGCACGCCTTTCTCTTTCAGAATTTGATCTGCCGCCGGCGTGGTGGGGCCGTTGGCTCCTTCGCCGATAATTCCCGCTTTGATATGTTCTGCTATCGCTGCCGTAATCTGATTTTCCACAGCAGTCGGCAATATGATATCACAATCCAAAGCAAAAATATCTTTGTTGTCTATTGCCTCGCAGCCGGGAAAACCTTTAACGCTGCCTGTTGCCCGGCAGTAAGTGATCAGTGACTCCACATCAATACCTTTCGGGTTATAAACGCCTCCTCCAATATCCGTAACCCCGATAATTTTAGAGCCCTGCTGCGACATAGAGCGAGCCGCGTTGGAACCCACATTGCCAAAACCCTGCAGGACAACGGTGGCACCTGCCAAGGCTAAACCCTTCACCTTTGCCGCTGCACGTACAGCATACATAAGCCCTCTTCCCGTTGCTGTTTCCCTGCCCACACAACCTCCCACATCGAGAGGCTTCCCCGTAATAACCCCAAAGTCATTGTATTGCTGGATGTTGCAATATTCATCAACCATCCAGGCCATAACCTGGGCATTGGTATTTAGATCGGGGGCGGGAATGTCTACTTTTGAACCCAGCACAGGTACCATTTTGCGTATATATTTACGGCTCATCCGTTCCAGTTCCTTCGGAGACATCTCACCGGGATTGCAAGCCACGGCTCCCTTGCCTCCACCAAACGGCACCCGGGCAATTGCACATTTAAAGGTCATCCAGATAGACAGAGCTTTAACTTCATCTGCATTAACATTTGGAGCAAAACGAATGCCTCCCTTGTATGGCCCCAGCACATTGTTATGCTGAGAACGATAGCCGATAAAGACACGAACCTCACCATTATCCATCTCCACCGGAATAGCAGCTTCCACAAGACGGTCCGGAGCTTTTAGTCGCTCGTAAACATCGTCTGACAAGCCCAACTGTTCAACTGCATGCTCGATTTGCTGCCGTGCTACGTCGTAGGTATTTATCTTATTATTGCTGATTCCAGTTTCCATGCAATTACCTCCCGTCAATCTTTAAACTTGCTTAATAATATTTATTTCGCCAGTTCTCGTTTATATCCTTTAACAAGGTAAGTATTAATTTAGATAAAAAGTGAATTATAGAATCATAGGAGGCAGATAAAGTGAATTCTGGAAAAAGTTTTTCAAACACATTGTTTGAAAGGCTGGAAAAACTGCTGCGCACGGAAACGGTGGTGGGAGAATCATTACATGTGGGGTGTATTACTTTAATCCCTCTGATAACGGTGAGCCTTGGCGTTGGTGGGCGTGAAGGGACCGGCACTAACAAGGATTTATTTGACGCTGATTATGGGGGAGCCGGATTTAAAATCTCACCCCATGCTATCCTTATTATAAAAAATGAAGAGGTGAGCGTTCTACCGCTTACAGAAAAGGGGTCATTGGAAAAAATCGTAGAAATTATACCGGAGATTATTTCCAGAATGGACTGCTTCGATGAACGTAATCGGCCGACAGAGAAAAATAAGGATTAGCACCATGCTGTTTACTGTAATACCATAATTTTTTCCATTTCACTGTCTTCATATAATCTGTCCACAACCACATCAATTTTTTCCATCAGATCCACCTCGTAAGGCTTGACAATCTCTGTGCCCTCCTTGAAAGCTAAAACTCGCACTTTGGGGCGCCAGGGAAATCCTACCGTGTTGTGTACTACCACTCCCACTTCCCCGCTGCTCAGGCCCACTATGTTGCCAATAGGATATGCTGCCACATGCTGCATGAAATTATATAAGACATCCATGTCATATTCGTCACCGCCAGACTCCAAAATTTCCAAGGCTTTATGGGGCGGCATCGCTTTGCGATAAGGGCGGTCAGCAACCAGGGCATCGTAAACATCAACTACTGCAGCAATACGGGCAAAAGGATGAATCTGACCGTCTTTCAGCCCCTCAGGATACCCTTTTCCGTTAATTCTCTCATGGTGCTGGTGAACAGTCATACAAGATGCGGAATGGATAAAATCCTGCGTCCGAACCGTTTCATAGCCAAGTCGGGGGTGTTTCTTTATTTCAGCGTACTCTTCCGGGGTAAGCCTGCTCTTTTTGTTTAATATTACCTTAGGTATTCTCACTTTTCCCAGATCGTGTAACAGTGCGCCGAGGGCAAGCTCCTTTAATTTATAGCGGGAATATTTTAAGGAAATTCCTGCGGTAACAGCCAACACCGCCACGTTCACAGAATGAGAGAATGTATAACCATCACTTGTGCGTATATCAGAAAGGTTTATCACCAGGTTTTTATTCCGCAATAATTGGTCCACGATACTATCTACTGTATCTGAGCAAGAGCTTTTAGCAAATAAGACCCTGGGCAGGGCCTTCTGTGGCTGTTTTTCAATATTTTCCAGGATATCCCTGACCATTGTTTGAGCTTTCAAGCGTGTTTCATCCAGGATAACATCTTCAATCGAGACATCAGGAATTATCTTATCCTCAACATAGATAGAAGAAACACCCAGCATTTTTAAATTCTGAATATATTTTGATTTAATAATTACCTGCGTATTTAGCAGCATCATACCTTTATCATCGTAAACAGCTCTTCCGGTTTTCATCCCGGGCTGCAGCGCCCAGACCGGTACTTTACGCATATTCTCATTCTCCCGGTTGAGTTCTTCATACTTATGGATTTATTACGTATGAAAGGATTTTATTTTTAATTAGTTTTTTATATTCGCCAAATATTTCTTTATTCCTTCCGATAAATGGAGAAAAAGCTAAATTTTTGTAACTATTTAGGGTATTTAAAGGTTGTAAGACGATTACTGCAAAAGGATATAATCTCTTCCTCCCCCACCGCGAAATGCCGCGGCGGTAGTCTGAGGGTTACAATTTCCTGTCCCTAAACTCTTTTTACTATACGGGACAAGGCAATTAGTGCGCGAAATATTTTATCATTGTTTAAGGCATCGGAAAATCCTACCATCCAGATAGCCGCTGTAGTTTTTCCATACATATCGGAAACAGGGACACTAACAGCGTTAATGCCCTGGATGTATTCTTCAAAATCCGTAGCGTAACCCTGCTCTCTTACCTTTTTAATTTCTTCAATGTATTTCGATTTGTCGGTAATAGATTTTTCAGTAAATTTTGGGAGAGAATCCCTTAGCACGCCTTGTAAATCCTGATCTGAAAGGGCGGATAGAAAAATTTTTCCTGCAGCTCCCGCAATAAGAGGTATTCTGGTGCCGACCGGGGCGGAGATCTTTAGCCCGGAGGGGCTCTCAACTTTTTCAATAATGGTTATTTTTTTTCCGTCAGAGGTTCCCAAAAAAACGGTTTCCTTAAACTCGCCATACAATTCTTCCAAAAACGGGCGTAGCGACAGCCTTAAATCATCACCGGCAAGAGCCTTGTTACCTAATTCAATAAGAGCCGGGCCCAAGCTGAATTTTTTATTGGAGTCCTGCGTTATAACTCCCAGATCAAGGAAAGACTGGGTAATTCCATGCAATGTACCTTTGGAAATATTTAATTTACGGGCGAGGTCACTGATTCCCATTTTTTGCTGGTCAGCAGCAATCTCATCAAGTATGGCGAAGGCTTTGTATAATATTGGGGCGCTGTAATTGGTTACCGGCTTTTTTACTGTCATTATTACCAACTCCATTGTCATGAAATGACAAATAAACTAGATCTTTTCCTGGAAACTGGAACCTGTAGCCATCATGGATGAGAAGACAACAGGTTCCAGTAATTCTTTTTTAGTCTATACCATTAATGAAAACCATACTAAAAAATAAAGAGTCATTAGATGGTTGTAACAACTCAGCACTCTTGAAAATAACACAAAGGGGTTCAGAATTACCTGTGAGTAACCGTTCAGGCTCGATCAAAAGGCTTTGCCGGACCGGGGTTTCCACATTTTACTTGTCTGAGCGCG